>JAEYXN010000323.1 GCA_023431285.1 Bacteroidota bacterium | reverse complement strand
GAAATTTATCAGCCAGACGATCATGAAAACGATGATTCCGACCACGGCCATCTTACTGACAAAACTCCCGATCTGCTTCTGGAGTGGTGTGGTTTCCTTCCTGATACTCTCCAGTGATTTACCGATTTTTCCGAGGGCGGTGTTCATACCGACCGCAGTGATCTGGCAGATGGAGAGTCCGCTGACTACAAGTGTGCCTTGAAAGACTTTATTCTGACCATTGCTCTCCTTTTGAACGGGCAATGACTCGCCGGTAAGGATGGATTCGTTTACGGTGAAGTCGTTGGATTGAACTATAATTCCATCGGCTGGAACGGATGCACCTTCTTCAATGATTACATAATCACCCAGAACTACTTCTTCCCTGGGGATCGTCATGATCTTCCGGTTCCGGATAACCCTGCACAACGGTTGGGTTATTGAGCGTAACTTGTCAAGTGCTTTCCTGCTTCTGGATTCCTGGAATATCGAGATGCCGGTTACAATGATGATAGCGGCAACCATAAAGAATCCGTCCCCTGTATTTCCTGTGATAAAATAAATGGTGGCCGCGACCACAAGGAGGATCAGCATCGGCTCCTTGACGAGGTCGCCGATCAATGCAAGCGTTGAGTTTTCTTTGCTACTTATCTCGTTGTTACCATTGGCCGCCCTTGATTGAATGACTTCAGCGTTGGTGAGACCGGTTATGCCGGATTGTTCGACAATGATATCTGCCTGCGTTCTCAATTTTCAGTCTGTTTGAAAGGATGCAATAAGGAGCTGTCGTCGTGAATAATGGAAACGACCTGAAGTTAACAATTTACTGTCAAGAGCTTCGTAGTCGGTGACCATTTTATCCGAATGATTACTTCGCTAATCGGATGATTAATATCAGCTCTCATCTATATTTCGTTTCTGCGGCAGCCGTTTTTTCATGCCTTACTATTCAACTTGATCTGGATCAAGTTTCTTCTTACCGCAGGTCAATGGATGCGGAGATCAGGGAACGTATCTTGTAGTATTAACAACATAAATATTCTGATTATGCTAATTCACATCAACACAGGAAAGGACATCAAAGGCACACAACGCATGACGAACTATTTCTCTGGCTTGATCGGGAGTAGCTTACGGCGTTTTGCTGAACGCATCACCAGGCTTGAGGTACATGTGAGCGACGAGAACAGTGGGAAGGAGGGCCCGGATGACAAAAGATGTCTGATTGAGGCCCGTGTAAGGGGTCTTCGGCCAATAGCCGTAACGCACAGGGCAGAGACCCTTGATCAGGCTGTTGTCGGTGCGACTTTAAAAATGAAGAACGCGCTTGAAACGACAGTGGAAAAGGCCAGAGTCTTCTAGGCATTGATTCCCTGCAAGACAGGACGTTCCTTCCTGCAGAGGACCATAGTGGATCCAGAAGATGTATAATTACTTAAAGCAACCGTTATGAATACTATGATCGTTTATTTATCTACTGTCACCGTTATAAGCTTTGTCGCTGGAATTGCGACTTCCGTATGGCTATCACGAAGGAGAGTGTAACTCTCGTCTGTCTCCCTTGATACTTCAACAGGCTCTTCATCTTATGAAGCACAACTACAAATGGCAATCTATAACATTGCCATTTGTTCTTTCAAAGCGTCAATACAACCCTGACGCTGAGATTCTGTGACACGGAGGATCGCAGTGGCCGGACTTATCACGCGCAATAAATATCTTCCGACAAGTTGTTTGCTATAATCCTCAACAGGCAGTTACTTACAGGCGTGGATTCAGTTACGCAGATTATTCTGGGGGCGGCAGCGGGAGAAGCCGTCTTGGGCAGGAAGGTTGGAAACAAAGCGATGCTCTACGGTGCCATTGCCGGTACTATTCCCGATCTTGATACACTTGCGGGACATTTTGTGGACCCCGTCACTGCCGTAGAAATACATCGCGGCTTCACGCATTCCATTTTCTTCTCTGTTTTATTCGCGCCTGTCTTTGGATGGATGATCTCCAGAATAGAAAGACGATCGCCCGCAGACTGGCGGGACTGGTCCTGGTTAATGTTCTTCGGACTGTTCACGCATCCACTGCTGGATTCCTTTACCACGTGGGGCACACAACTTTTCTGGCCACTGGATATCAGGCTCGCATTCAAATCCATCTTTGTGATTGATCCACTCTATACCATTCCGTTCCTGATTTTTCTTCTCATGGCCATGTTATCCGAGAGAGGGTCGAAGAAACGGAGCAAATACAACGTACTCGGTATACTCATCAGCAGTGGTTATCTGCTACTTTCACTCGGACTGAAAGGATTGGCGTATATGGAGTTTAAGACTGGATTAAAAGATCAGGGTATCGAATACCTGCAGTTGGAAACGAAGCCATCGCCTCTTAATACTATTCTATGGACGGCCAATGTGGAAGTAAACGAAGCGTATTTGATTGGTGATTATTCTTTTTTTGATTCACAACCCATCTCGTTCAAACGGTACGCAAAGAATCATGAGCTCCTGGGAGGGCTTCGTGGTGCGCCGGATATTCAACGACTCATCAACATCACCAATGGCTGGTTTGTGATTACAAAGGAAAAGGAAGAGTTGTTTTTTAATGATCTCCGCTTTGGAGTACTGGATCCTGATAAGCCGACATTCGTGTTTAGCTATCGAATCATTCCAGAGCCGGACGGAGTAAGAATAGAAGAAGTAAAACGAAGGCCTGCGGAAGCGAAACAGTTAATGATCGACCTGGGCAAAAGGGTGTCAGGAAACTGAGCGCAAAGTTCATCAGCAGAATTGTCATTAAAACCGAATAGAAGCATATTGCACAGCTGATCTTTTATCGCCGGGTTCCCGGTAGATAAAGATCAAAAGATAAACTACAATCACTAACGAACTGACTATAGGCAAACACATGAAGACAGAACGCATTATGAACGTACGAAGGTATCTTGCTTTGGCGGTAGTATCATTCATTACTATCACGGCATCGGCTCAATTTTCGGAACCCGTAAAAGTAGAAGAAGGATTTGTACAGGGGATTGTCAAGGGCAACCTTACTGTGTTTAAGGGAATTCCCTTCGCTGCACCTCCTGTTGGCGATCTTCGGTGGCGCGCGCCTCAGCCTGCTGCGAAATGGCAAGGTGTAAAGCAGGCAAAAGAGTTTGCACCTGCTCCGGTGCAAGGTGGAAATCCTCCATCAGGGAAAAGTGAAGATTGTCTTTATCTGAATGTATGGACTCCTGCAAAATCTGCAACTGAGAAGGTCCCTGTTCTGGTATGGATCTACGGAGGAGGATTTTCGTTCGGATCAACATCAGAGCCTGTCTACGATGGAGAAGCGCTTGCAAAGAAAGGCGTTGTGCTTGTGAGCATTGCCTATCGCGTTGGACAGCTTGGATTTCTAGCGCATCCAGAGCTTAGCAAGGAGAACCCCGAGAACGTGTCCGGTAACTATGGAATACTTGATATGATTGCCGGGTTAAAGTGGATCCAAAAGAACATTTCCAGTTTTGGTGGCGATCCAAATAAGGTTACCATTTTCGGAGAGTCCGCCGGCGGTATAGCGGTAAGCATGTTGTGTGCCTCCCCGTTGGCGAAAGGCTTGTTTCACGGAGCGATCTCACAAAGCGGTGGATCATTTGGTCCGCCAAGGCCAACTACCTATCCGGGAGAAAACATGAAGCGTCTGTCGAATGCGGAAAGGGATGGTGTTGACTTCATGAAGAAAGCGGGAGCGTCATCGCTCGCAGAACTGCGTAAGAAACCCGCCACGGATCTTCCTTCCGCATGGGGAATGGGAAGTGCATGGCCAATCATTGATGGACATGTAATTGTGGACGATCAGTTCAAACTTTATGAAACAGGAAAGTACAATGATGTACCTGTATTGATTGGATACAACTCAGACGAGGGGTTGAGCTTCACCAGGACACAGGATCCGAAAGAATTCATCGCGAGTGTCGAAACGCGTTTTGGGAAACATGCACAAGCTCTTTTGAAGGCCTACCCTGTAGGAGAGAACGGTGTTCCAAGAAGCGCACGTGACCTTTCCCGCGATGCAGCATTCGGATGGCAAACCTGGAGCTGGGCCAGACTGCAGGCAAAGACAGGTAAGTCGAAAGTCTATCTCTATTACTTTGATCAGCATCCCGAGTACGCGGCGGGGTCGCCACAAGCGGATCACGGATCGCCACACGCTCAGGAAGTAGCCTATGTGTTTCAGCAACTTGACAAAGGGAAACCAGAGACAACTCCATCGGACCTCACAATATCCGAAGCGATGGGTAACTACTGGACAAACTTCACCAAGTACGGTGATCCCAACGGACAAGGCGTTCCACAATGGCCGACGTTCAACAACGAAGGGCAGCAGGTCATGCATTTCAGACAGACACCTCAGGTTGGGCAGGTACCCGATCTTGAGTCACTCAAAGTGCTGGATGCGTATTTCAAATGGCGCCGGTCTCCTGAAGGCGATGCGTGGGCAAAATAGAACGGTGACCAATACATAACAGCAATGAAATTTATTCTTACAGGAATACTTCTGTTCCTTTCGTCAGCAGCATTCTGTCAAAAGCATTCTGTGATTTCCCCGAACCAGAAGATCAAGGCAGAATTATTCAACCAGGAAAATGCCAACGAAGGCTTCTGGTATCTTAAACTTACCTATACGTCTGCCGGGAAAACTTCCGATGTTATTCAGCGCATTGACCTCGGCCTTGTTCGCAGTGATCAGGATTTTTCTTCCCAATTGAAGTTCCTGAAAGCAGGGAAGCCTGTATTACTGAAAGAAAGTTACACGACTGTTCACGGTAAGAAGTCTGCGCGGACGAATTCAGCCAACGAGGTTGTGTTCTACTTTGAAACTCAGAAGAAAGCAAAGATGAACGTGATTGTCCGTGCGTATAACGATGGGGTTGTTTTCCGCTATGCATTCCCCGAAACCTCCGGGACGTATAAAGTAAATGATGAAATCACGTCATACACCGTAGACCAGGGAATAAAGAGATGGCTGGAGAAATGGAATCCCGCGAATGAGGCGATCTACACTGAGATGAGGGGCGATAAAGTTCAGACCCAGGAGTGGGGATACCCGGCTCTTTTCCAAAGCGCCGACAGCACATGTTTCTATCTTCTGCATGAGGCGGATCTCAACAGAACCTATTGCGGTACGAAACTTAGTAACGCCGCAAATGCAACAAAGTATAAGCTGACGTTTCCTGATCCGAAAGATGGTCGTGGCCTGGGGGAGTCTGAGCCCACCATTACACTTCCGTGGAAATCTCCATGGCGGGTGGTGATGATTGGTTCGCTCGCAGACATTGTGGAATCGACGTTAGTGGATGATGTTTCTGCGCCATCGGTGATCAAACACGAAAGCTGGATCAAACCTGGGATCGTATCCTGGAACTATTGGTCAGATAACCATGGAACAAAAGACTATAAGGTGGTTTGTGAGTTTGCAGATCTTGCGGCGCGAATGGGATGGACGTATACTTTGCTGGACTGGGAGTGGGACGCCATGGGCAATGGTGGTAAGCTGGAGGATGCTATTACTTACATCAAGGCTAAGGGAGTTAAGCCATTGATGTGGTATAACTCCGGAGGCAATCACACATGGGTTCCAGCTACGCCAAAGGATCGGATGCTGACACATGAGAACCGTGTTGAGGAGTTCTCTAAACTACAGAAGATGGGAGTGGCTGGTGTGAAGGTTGATTTTTTTGAGAGTGAGAAACAAAACATGATCGGGTATTACCTGGACATCCTGGAAGATGCCGCGCGTTTTAATATGATGGTGTACTTTCATGGATGCGTGGTTCCACGAGGGTGGGGAAGGACCTATCCAAACCTGATGACCTACGAAGGTGTAAAAGGTGCAGAGTGGTATAACAACATTCCAACCTTTACTACAGAAGCACCACAACATAACACTATCCTTCCATTCACGAGGAATGTAGTAGGATCGATGGATTATACTCCGGTAACGTTCACCAATTCACAGCATCCGCACATTACCTCCTATGGTCATGAGCTTGCATTGAGTGTTCTTTTCGAATCAGCGCTTCAGCATTTCGCTGATCGACCTGAGGGTTACTATGAGCTTCCGGACGCTCCCAAGACGTTTCTCAGGAACATCCCGAGCGCCTGGGATGAAACAAAATTCATTGACGGCTATCCCGGTGCGGACGTTATTATGGCCAGACGTAAAGGCAACTCATGGTATATAGGAGGAATCAGTGGTTCCTTCAGGGAGAAGAAGAAGACCATTCAATTCAGTTTCTTACCGGAAGGAGTTTCGTACCGACTGACACTCATTGCTGATGGAAAGCACGACAAGGTTTTCGACACTCGTTATCTGACGGTGGATAAAAGCAGTAAGTTAGAAGTGAAGATGCTTCGTCGGGGCGGCTTCGCTGCGTCTCTGACTCCCATCGTGGATTAAGTTCTTGCCAGTACATGACTCCTGCTTCGTCGTCTTGGCAGGAGTCATTTTAGTTTTGGGATATATCCCAACCAGGTACTGTGATCCGGTATCCATCAAAGCAAGGAAAGGATGTAGCCAAGTATAGCGCCTCCCACAACGACCAACGCAGAGTTAAGTCGCTTGAAGTAAAACATAACTACGAAACTTACGATCGCGATCGCTATTGTGCGCCAGTCAAGGAGCGTCTCTCGTCCCATTTCAATAACGACTGCAAGAATGATTGCAATAGAAACAACATTCACAGCGTCGAGGAATGCTGACATGATCGGGGATTTTCTAAGCTTAGGAATGACCGGGTTCGAGAAAGCAACGAAGATGAATGAAGGGAGAAATATTCCGATGGTAGCGGCTACCGCGCCATAGATACCTCCGAGCTGCCATCCGATGAATGTGGCCGATGAGAACACCGGACCTGGTGTAAACTGCCCTACCGCGATTGCATCAATCAATTGTTGTTTTGAGAGGAGTCCGCGATTGACGAGCTCCGCATCCAGGAACGCGAACAGAACGTAGCCACTGCCGTATAGAATTGCGCCTATCTTAAGGAATGTCACGAAGATTTGCCATCCTGATATTTCACGGGTCACTGGCGTGAGCATTACAAAAGGAATGAGTGACGATAATCTCTCAGGTTTTGTAACGAAGCAGATCAAAACACCGATCAGGCCACCACCAAAAAGGATGTAAATTTCGTTCACTCCAAGCAACGTGATGATCGCCGCGAGAAGACCGAGTACGGCAAGAACCAACGACTTCACTGCCTTCTTTCCGAGAGAAATCATTGTTGATATGATTATGGCAATGATTCCAGGCTTGATTCCGTAGATGAAGCGCTGGACGTCAGGGAGGGATCCATACTGTTCGTATGCCCAGGCAATAACGCCTGTGAGGACCACGGCAGGAAAGATGAAGCACATTCCGGCAACGACGAGTCCTTTCCATC
>JAEYXN010000185.1 GCA_023431285.1 Bacteroidota bacterium | reverse complement strand
ACTCAGGATACTTGGCATAATCACCGATAGTTTTATAGTCTGTTTCCTTGAAGTCGGGGCCAACGATCCATCCGATATGAGAGTACCAGAATCCGTAGATCTTCATGGAGTGAGGGTCCGCCGGCGTATCGCTATGACGGTGGTGATGACGATGGTGTGCTGCCCACCACAACGCGCCCTTCTGCGCCGACGTCTGCGCCATGAATGCAATGACAAACTGGAACCAGCGGGAAGTCTTGTATGATTTGTGAGCGAAGTACCTGTGGTAACCGCCCGTTACCCAAAACATACGGAACACATAGAGAAACGCGCAGAGAATCCAGTCGAATAAAGTGGCGCCAGTATATAGTGCCCCAAGAGGAATTAGATGAACTGCGAGAAAGGTGATTTCCTGTTTGAGGATTGGCTTTCTTCTCACTTCAGGTACTGCTGTCTGAGCCATGTCGGAAATAGTTTTGTGAATCCAAGCAGAACGCAAAGGTAAAACATATCGTTCAAAGGATTCCCGCGGCGACTTTTGATTTTTGTCAGCTTACAAACAAGTGTATGCCTCCGAATTAGATTTTATCGATCGCTCAATTTTTGACCATTAATGCGTAAATTGCAAGTCTTTATGAATGCAGCCCAGACGATAACACTCTACCAGCCGCTTCTGCATACCATCGCATATAATCTGGTGCGTTGCAGGCAGGATGCTGAGGATATCGTGCAGGAAACATTCATGAAGTGGCTGAGTGCTGAGCAACACAAAATTGAAAACACCAAAGCGTATCTCGTACGGGCGGTGACAAACAATTGTCTCAATCATCTGAATTCATTGAAGCGTAAGAAGGAAGAGTATCTCGAGAATGTTCAGGAGGCTTTCCTGAAGTTCAAGGAAACGAACCTGTCTCACCTGGATATAGATGTAAATCTCAGCGCAGCCCTAAGTGTATTGAGTACGAAACTGGAACCTCTTGAGCGGGCGATCTTCCTGGCCAAAGAAGTTTTCGATTTTGACTACGAGACCATCCAGCAGGCATTTGATAAGAAGAAGGATCATTGCCGACAGCTTTTTTGCCGGGCCAAGAAGAAACTGAGTGACGAAACCGCTAAGATTCATCTTCCGACGAAGTCTGAAATGCTCAACTCCTTTCGTAACGTATGTGATATTGGAAATGCGTCCGACCTCTTGAATGCCCTGAAAACGGACATTCTGGCCAAATCCGAAAAAAACTAAAATCTTTTTTCATTTTTCTGTCACATTCCCCGCTACTTTTTGTCTTACAGTGACTGGCCATCATTAGGCCACCTAAACATTAATCAATTGTAACTTTACTCTTCCATGGAAGTCATTCTCATCTTTTTCATCGCCCACTGGTATCTATCCCTGTTTTTTCAAACATTTTTCCTGCACCGCTATGCAGCGCACCATGCGTTTACCATGAGCAAGCGGACAGAAAAGGTATTCTACGTACTTACGTGGATCTTCCAGGGTTCAAATTATCTGAGCCCTTATGGTTACGGCGTAATGCACCGTATGCACCATGCGTTCGCTGATACAGAAGATGACCCACACTCCCCAAAATATGATGAGACGATCTGGAACATGATGTGGAAAACTAAAACGATCTATTCAGCAATCTCAAATCGCAGGATGGTCGTTGACAAACGTTTTACCGAAGGCGTTCCTGACTGGACATGGTTCGATAAGATTGCCCGCTCGTGGCCGTCACGCGTATTCTGGGGAGCAATATATATCGCCGTCTACGCGCAGTTTGCTACAACGTGGTGGCTATGGTTGCTTCTGCCGATTCAGTTCCTGATGAGCCCTGTCCATGGAGCAATCATCAACTGGTTTGCGCATAAGTACGGGTACCGGAATTTTGAAGTAACGGATACATCAAAGAACTTCCTCCCTGTAGACTTCCTGATGATGGGCGAAAGCTATCACAACAATCACCATAAGAATGGCGGTCGTGCAAACTTCGGTGGAATTCGATGGCACGAGATTGACCCAACCTATCAGGTTATTAAGGTCCTCGATAAGCTTAATATCATTCAACTGCGAAAACGCAGAGAGATAAATATAGAGCAGGTCCAGAAGGCTGCATAAAAAACTAAAACCCCGGAATTTCTTCTGGGGTTTTTTGTTGATAGAGAGATAACTTCCTAAAAATCAAAATTTAAGGTACCTTCGCGAAGATGACCTACTTTTTGAGCTGGATATAAACACTTTTTCAGGTTGACTTTTCACGACTTTAAATTCGACACGAGACTTCTGGATGGACTCGACGCAATGGGCTTCAATAAGCCAACGCCAATCCAGGAGCAGGCTATCCCGGTGATTCTGGAGAATCACGACCTGATTGCCTGCGCACAGACAGGGACCGGCAAGACCGGCGCTTACATTCTCCCTATATTAAACAAAATTCTTCATGCCGAGACACGGCATCTTAATACGCTGATCATCGCTCCTACTAGGGAACTAGCTCAGCAGATCGATCAGCAGATCGAGGGGTTCGGATATTTCCTTGGAGTGAGCTCCATGTCTATCTATGGAGGCGGCGATGGCGCCACCTGGGATCAACAAAGAAAAGCTCTCGAGGAAGGCGCTGATATCATCATCGCTACTCCCGGGCGTCTGATCGCTCTGCTGGCGGCGGGAACTATCAAGTTTGATCATCTTGAACATCTGATCCTGGACGAGGCAGACCGAATGCTGGATATGGGTTTCTTCGATGACATCGTAAAGATCATCAACTACCTTCCACAGAAACGGCAGACACTGCTTTTCTCAGCAACGATGCCTCCGAAGATCCGCAATCTGGCCAATCGTATTTTGCGTGACCCGAAAGAAATCAGTTTAGCGATCGCGAAACCCGCGGCAGGGATTGTACAGCAAGCCTATGTAGTGTACGATTCTCAGAAAGCTGAAGTCCTGAAGCACATCATGAAAACTGTTCAATGGAACAGCATGATCATCTTCGCTTCTACGAAGGAGGTGGTCAAGAAACTTGATGCTGCATTTCAGCGTGGTCGTCTGAATGCGCGTGCGTTTCATTCGGACCTTGAACAACCCGAGCGGGAACAGATTCTGCGGGCGTTCAAGAATAAACAATTGAACATACTGATCGGAACAGATGTGCTTTCAAGAGGTATCGATGTAGAAGGAATAAGTCTGGTGATCAACTTTGATGTACCACCCGATCCTGAGGACTACGTGCATCGTATCGGAAGAACGGCGCGTGCCGAGACAACAGGTACGGCGGTAACATTGGTAAATGAAAAAGATCAGCGGAAGTTTTATTCTATTGAAAGTCTGATCGGCGAAACCATTACCAAGATGCCGTTGCCTGAGTATGTAGGCGCAGGGCCAGCGTACACACCAGGTGAAAAGAAGAAGAGCGCAGATGGTTTCCGTCGGAAGAAATCACGTCCTTTCAAGAGGACCAAAAAAGCGTAATCTGTCAGGTTACTTCTTTTTCAAGAGAGAGATCGCCTCATTGAGTTTTAGCAATGCCTCGACCGGGCTGATGGAGTTTATATCCACGCTGGTAAGAAAGTCTTCAACTGCTTTGTGACGTGGATCGGCTTCAAACAAACTCATCTGTGGAGTAGGCTTCGGAACGTCCTTAGTTTTTTTGCCTCCATCATTTTTATGCTTTTCTTTTTCCAGGAAGTGCAGAATCTCGTTGGCGCGAAGCACGACGCGGTTAGGCATCCCGGCAATCTGCGCAACATGAATTCCGAAGCTGTGTTCACTTCCTCCTTCTTTCAGCTTTCGCATGAAGATGATTTTGTCGCCAATTTCTTTAACAGAGACATTGAAGTTTTTCACCCTCGGAAGATCTTCCTGAAGCTGGTTCAGCTCATGGTAATGCGTTGCAAATAAAGTTTTCGGACGGAAGGAGCCGTGATTGTGCAGGTGTTCAACGATTGCCCAGGCAATAGACACACCATCATATGTACTGGTGCCGCGGCCGATTTCATCCATGAGGATCAGGCTTCGGTTCGAAAGGTTATTGAGGATGCTGGCGGTTTCTGTCATCTCCACCATGAACGTGGACTCACCGCGGGACAGATTATCGGAGGCACCCACACGTGTGAATACTTTATCGACGATCCCTATCGTGGCGGACGTTGCAGGGACGAAACTTCCTATCTGCGCAAGCAAAACGATGAGAGCTGTCTGACGAAGGAGAGCGGACTTACCAGCCATGTTAGGACCGGTGATGACAAGGACCTGTTGTTTATCGCTGTCCAGGAAGATATCATTCGGAACGTACGTTTCTCCGGGAGGAAGCTGCCTTTCAATAACGGGATGTCTCCCCGCCTTGATATCGACGATGAGGGAGTCGTCGATTACGGGGCGTGCGTAATTGTTGGCGCGCGCCACCATTGCAAAAGAGAGGAGGCAATCAAGATGGGCGAGTACTTTTGCGTTTTGTTGGATCTGGGGAACGAAGTCAGCCGCGGCGCACACAAGCCCGTTGAAGATTCTTTGTTCTATGACAACCAGTTTCTCTTCCGCGTGCAGAATCTTTTCTTCATAGACCTTTAATTCCTCTGTGATGAAACGTTCGCCGTTCACCAAAGTCTGTTTACGGATCCAGTCGGAAGGAACCTTTTCCTTATTGGCGTTGCTGACTTCAAGGTAGTATCCAAAAACTTTGTTGTAGGAAATCTTGAGAGAGCTTATTCCGGTACGCTCTATTTCGCGTTTCTGAATCTGCAGCAGATAATCTTTTCCTGAGAACGCAATCTTTCTCAGCTCATCGAGTTCGCCGTCAATTCCATCCTTGATCAATCCTCCCTGGTTGGAAAGAATAGATACATCCTCCTTAAGCTCCTGGTCTATCTTGTTTACGAGGAACTCACACAAATGCAGTTGATCAGCAAGTTTTCTAAGCCCGTCATTGGCCTGTGCTGCCAAAGTGTTTCTGACAGGCCCGATGTTTTTCAGCGATCTCTTAAGCTGAACCAGTTCCCTTGGGTTAATGCGATTGACAGCTACTTTGGAGATCAACCGTTCAAGGTCTGCGATATGACGTAACGGATCAATGATCTTATCAAGGAGGTCTGTGTCCTCAAAAAACGTATTGACGATATTAAGTCGTTCTTCGATTGCAGCTCTTTCCTTCAGTGGGAGGATCATCCACTTCCTGAGTTGACGCGAGCCCATCGGGGTTACAGTGCGGTCAAGGATCGCGATGAGGGGGACCCCTCCTTCATTTTGTGGATAGACCAACTCCAGGTTGCGTATGGTGAATTTATCGAGCCATACATATTTCTCTTCATCGATCCTGGATATCGACGCAATATGCGAAGTGTCGCGGTGTTCCGTCTCTTCGAGATAATGCAATACAGCTCCTGCAGCTATGATAGCTTCTCCTAGATCTTCAATTCCAAAACCTTTCAAGGACGCGGTCTTAAAGTGTCCCTGAAGTTTATCGTAAGCGAAATCGAATCCATATACCCATTCGTCGAGCGCGAAGGTGCTGTATTCATCTCTGAAAAGGAGATCGAATTTCTCGCGGGAGCTCTTGCTGAAAATCAGCTCAGAGGGTGCGAAACCCTGAATGAGTTTTTGCACGTAAGTCTCGGGACCTTGTGCAGCATAGAACTCGCCAGTTGATACATCGAGAAAGGCAACACCCCAGGCGTTCTTACCGGCGAAGATGGATGCCAGGAAGTTGTTCTGTTTTCGTTCGAGAACGTTATCATTATAGGAAAGGCCGGGGGTGACGAGTTCTGTAACGCCGCGCTTAACGATTCCTTTTACGAATCGGGGATCTTCCAACTGATCGCATATCGCCACGCGATGGCCTGCGCGAACCAGTTTTGGCAGGTATGAATCCAGTGAGTGATGAGGAAATCCTGCGAGCTCAATTTCAGAAGCAGAGCCAGCTCCGCGTTTGGTGAGAACGATGTCCAATACCTTGCTTGCGGCAACGGCATCCTGGCCGAAAGTCTCATAAAAATCGCCTACGCGGAAAAGCAGGAGCGCGCCAGGATACTTTGCTTTGATCGCATTGTATTGCTTCATCAAAGGTGTTTCCGTCGTCGTCTTTGCCTCTGCCATAATCAACAAATATATAGTTTCCCTCCTAGCGTTTAAAGTCTTCCCGGCCTATAATTTCCACCCCCAAGTTGGCCACGTGAAGCGATTCTCACGCCATCAGCGATAAATAATTCACCTTCTGGTTTTTATTCTTTTTTGCGACAGGGCAGGAAAACCAGAGGTATAGTCCATACGTTGTGAAACGTTCCTTAAGTTTGCAGCATGAAGAAACTAAGTCTGGACGACCTCGGGAGAATCACGCCTGCGCAATATAAGGATGCGGCAAAATTGCCCGTGGTGTTAGTACTCGACAATGTTCGCTCACTCCACAATGTTGGTTCTGCTTTCCGGACTGCGGATGCATTCCTGGTGGAGCGTATTATTCTTACAGGGATCACGGGAACGCCTCCGAACCGTGAGATTCACAAGACGGCCCTGGGAGCGACCGAATCCGTTCCCTGGCAGTACGCGGAAACCACCCCGGGGATTCTCCAAACGTTGAAATCAGAGGGATACACCGTCATAATTGTTGAGCAGACTGATCAGAGCATTCCGCTGCAGGATTTTGATTTTCCCCCGTCAGGGAAGTTTGCTGTTGTGTTTGGAAATGAGATCAATGGTGTGAGTGATGAAGCGTTGCCCATCGCAGATCACGCCGTTGAGATTCCCCAGGCGGGCTCAAAGCATTCTCTGAACGTAGCCGTTTGTCTGGGTGTGGTGGTATGGACCATGTTCCGTAAGCTACGGCTTGACGCTGTATGAGAACTGTTATAGTTTTTGCACTTTTGCAGTCTAACGAAAATCAGAGTGTCAGACAGGTATAATCAACGAGGTGTCTCTGCGTCAAAAGAGGATGTCCACAAGGCGATCAGCAAACTTGACAAAGGTCTTTTTCCCAGGGCGTTTTGTAAAATCGTGCCGGACTACCTCACCGGCGACGAAGAGTATTGCACGATCATGCATGCCGATGGAGCGGGAACAAAGTCTTCGCTGGCTTATATATACTGGAAAGAGACCGGCGACCTGAGTGTGTGGAAAGGCATTGCACAGGACGCGATCATTATGAACATCGATGATCTCCTGTGTGTAGGAGCGACGGCAAACATTCTTCTTTCCTCTACCATCGGAAGGAATAAGAATCTGATACCCGGTGAAGTGATCGCGGAAATAATCAACGGCACGGAGGAAGTCCTTCAGATGCTGCGCGACCATGGATTGAATATCATAAGTACTGGCGGAGAGACTGCAGATCTTGGTGACATCGTTAAAACCATCGTGGTCGACAGTACGGTTGTATCGCGGATGAAACGATCCGATGTTATTGATAACAGCCGGATCAGTGCGGGAGATGTCATTGTTGCCCTTGCTTCTTACGGCAAGGCAACATATGAGACAGAATACAATGGCGGTATGGGAAGTAATGGGTTGACATCCGCACGACATGATGTTTTCTATAATCATTACGCGCAGAAATATCCTGAGAGCTACGACAAAGAGTTAACCGCTGAACTTGTGTACGCTGGAAAGTACAAAGTTACAGATCCTGTGGCGGATGTTCCTCTCGACGCGGGAAAGCTTGTGTTAAGTCCGACGCGAACTTATGCTCCGGTCATGATTGAGATCCTCAAGACACACAGAAAAGATATTCATGGCATCGTTCATTGCAGTGGCGGCGCGCAAACGAAAGTGTTGCACTTCGTTGATTCATTACACATCATAAAAGATAATCTGCTTACTGTTCCTCCCCTTTTCAGAATGATTCAGGAACAAAGCGGAACCAGCTGGAAAGAGATGTACAAAGTCTTCAACATGGGCCATCGCATGGAGATATACATCGGAGAGGAGCACGCAAAGACGATTATCGACATCAGTAAATCGTTCGGAATCGATGCTCAGGTGATTGGTCGCGTTGAAAAAGCGCCATCAAAAAAGCTCACCATCAGCAGCGAGTTTGGTGAGTTTGTTTATTAGGGTTGCCGTGCTGATTCCTATAGGAGGCTCTTTTCTGGCCAAGGAAAACCGCGATTTTGATATTGAAAACCCCTCTTTCTTCTTCTTTTGATGCTTTGGCATTCGCTTTGCCTTTTCGTTAGTGAACACGTAAACGAAAAGGTTATGAGACGACTGATCACAATCCTTATCGCCGCGGCGATGACTCTGACCCTCCTGATTCTTAAGGCAATGCCGATGTAATACCTTATGGGTTCTGCACGAAATCGATTCGCTGTATCCTTCGCCTACACGCACACCGGCGGGCTACATTTTCTCTGTCGGTCCTTGTGACAGAGGCTGATCCTTTCTTTCTTGCTTTAAATTCCAGGTTGAAAAAGCTTATTGTAATTGTTCTCTTTTTGTTTGCCGGCTGCGATCGCGGCCAGCAGACTAAAACCATTCAGGAAATGAAGCAAGACCCCCATTCTTTCGCGAACCCGGCTGAAGTACGCGTTACTCATCTTAAATGGAAAGCCGATGTGGATTTCGACAAGAGGATCATCTCGGCAACAGCATCATGGCGCATTAAGAATACCGGGTCCGGCGATGTCGTGATCTTTGATACGAAAGATCTGAATATTGAGGAAGTCACGATCAATGATGGAATCAAAGCACAGTATCGACTTTCAGAAAACGATTCGATCCTAGGAAAAGCACTTGCCGTAATGATCGATAGCAAAACGGCGTCTGTCAATATCCGATATAAAACGAATCCTCAGGCAGAAGCCATCCAATGGTTGACACCTTCTCAAACATCAGGGAAAGTTCATCCATTTATGTTTACTCAGTCGCAGGCGGTACTCGCGCGCAGCTGGGTTCCCTGTCAGGATTCACCAGCTGTGAAGTTTACCTATGATGCGGAAGTAAAAGTTCCGTCGCAGTTTCTTGCCTTGATGAGCGCGTCGAATCCTCAGGAGAAGAATGATCAAAGTGTTTATCATTTTGAAATGCGGCAACCGATTCCATCGTATCTGCTTGCGCTGACGGCAGGGGATATTTCTTTCAAGCCGATCAGTGATCGCGCTGGCGTGTATGCAGAACCATCGATACTTGAAAAATCTGCCTGGGAGTTTACTGACCTTGAAAAAATGGTAAAGGGAGCGGAGGAGTTGTATGGATCATACCGGTGGGAGCGTTATGACGTCATCGTACTCCCGCCAAGCTTTCCTTTCGGCGGAATGGAGAATCCACGGTTAACATTTGCAACGCCCACGATACTTGCCGGGGACAGATCGCTTACCTCCCTCATCGCACATGAGCTTGCGCATAGCTGGTCCGGTAACCTGGTGACGAATGCCACGTGGAATGACTTCTGGCTTAATGAAGGCTTTACAGTTTACTTCGAGCATCGCATCATGGAGAAGCTCTATGGCAGAGATTATTCAGAAATGCTGGCAGCGCTATCCATGCAGGATCTGCTGGCTACGATCGAAGATTTGAAAAGCCAGAACAATTATGCTGATACAAAACTGAAACTGGATCTTGAAGGAAGGAATCCCGATGAGGGAGTAACTGATATCGCTTACAACAAGGGGTATTTTTTTCTCCGATCGATAGAAGAGAAATATGGCAGGGAGAAGTTTGATGCGTTCTTGAAAAGTTACTTTGGCGACAATGCATTCACTTCTCTGGATACGAATCAGTTCATCACGTTCATTACCAATTTTTATCAGAGTAAATTCAATATAGCACTGCCGGATTCATTGTTTGAGGAGTGGATCTTCTCCGAGGGACTTCCATCCAGTACACCGTCTCCTCAATCGAAACGGTTTGAACAACCCGAGGAGGAAATCCGGAAATGGAAATCCGGCACAAAGCTGGACAAGCGGTCTGCAAAAGAATGGAGCACGCATGAATGGTTGCACTTTCTGAAGAACGTTCCTTCTGAGTTGACAATTGCTCAAATGAAAGAACTTGACGCTTTTGGAGAATTCACATCATCCGGTAATTCGGAGATTCTGGCGCAATGGTTTGTGCTTGCGATAAGAAACAAATATGAGGTCGCCTTTCCTAAGCTTGAGACGTTTCTCATTGGAGTAGGCAGAAGAAAGTTTCTGAGTCCGTTGTACAGTGAACTGGCTAAAACTCCGGAGGGTAAGGAGCGGGCCAGGGAAATTTATAAAACAGCGCGGCCCAACTATCACTATGTGGCGACCAGTACTTTCGACAAACTCCTGAATTGATCAGTGATTTTTTTTGTTGGTTCCTCCAACCAAATGGCTGGTTTGGTTGTCTAACTACCGACTCCAACATAATATGTTAAGCAAGAGATTTTTTTTACTGTTATTCGGCGTCTTTGTCGCACTCCTGATTTGCGTATATACGGGCCTTTTTGGAATGACCGCCTAGGTTAGAACCGGAGCCTCACGTCGTCTTTATAATTTACCGGAACACTAACGGGAATCCCGCGATAGTTTAGTTTGATATTTCCCTTATAGACGACTTCCGTCTTTTTCCCGCCGATCATTCCGAACAGCGTATTCATGACACCCATTTCCTTAATATTCAAATTGACGACAAACGGAATGGTAAATTCACTGTTCGCGGGAATCAGCATATTATAGTCTTGTTTGACATCTCCGGCTTTCTTTCCATTCACAAAGATTTCAACGTCAACCTTTTTGAGCTTGCCCTTCATGTTGTTGGGATTGAACAAAACAGCGTTTGCTTTAAGCTTGGGATCTGACGTAGCGTCGACGATGACGTCGCGAATCGTTTTTAATTGAATATCCTCTTTTGGCCTCTCGCATCCGGCAAATCCGATTAGAATTATCCCAAGGATGAAATACAGCCGCCAACTCACCATAATCTGTTTAAGTACTATTAACATATTCAAATAAAGACAATCGTGGTTAAATTTTGTTACACCCTTTGCGGGAAATGAATTCCGCCGTTCATTTGCGTTGTCATGTCAAACAGCATTCTGGATAAATTTGAAGCTATTGCCGATGGGCTCGCCACAACAGGCTATGCCGTTCATGATCAATTTCTGAGCCAGGAGGAGGTTGAGGCGATCACGGCGCTTCCGCATTTTACCGATGCTCTGGCCACTTTCAGGAAAGCCGGGATCGGGAAGAATCAAAGTCTGCAGGTGAACGAAGCCGTGAGGGGAGACTATATCCAGTGGCTTGACAAGGTCAACGCTCCCGCTCCTGCTTTGGTATATCTCGATCGGTTGAACGAACTGAGGCAATACCTTAATTCGACATTGTTTCTCAGTCTGAAAGACTTTGAGGTTCACATGACGGTTTACCCGATTGGCTCATTCTATAAGCGACACCTCGACCAATTCAGGCACGATGATCACAGGAGGTTGTCGGTTATCTGTTATTTGAATCAAAGCTGGACCGATGAGCAGGGAGGCCAGCTAAGAATGTATCTGCCGGAGGGCGAAATGGATGTTCTTCCGGAAGCGGGAAGACTTATTTGTTTTCGCAGCGACCGGATTGAGCACGAGGTCCTTCCCTCATTTCGTGAAAGACTGAGCCTGACAGGGTGGATGCTTGATCAGGTTGCAGACTTACGGCATCTGTGAATCGTTCCAAACAAACGTTGATTCAATACCTTAATCCAAACTGATTTATTTCAAGAAGCTCGTGGAATGGCTGGGCCACTTAATATTTCCACATAAATTGCACGCCAAAGAATCGATTCATGAAGTCTTACTTTCTCAAACTCTACACCTACAACGCCTGGTCCAATGCACGGGTCATCCGGGCACTGACATCACAGCAGGTAAATGATGAAAAAATTCTCTCTATCATGGGACATATTGTCGCGGCGCAATTCCTTTGGCTGCATCGCATCAAGGGCCTTCCGCCGGCACAGGTGAAGCTCTGGGGAGAGTACTCACTTGAACAGGTAACATCAATGGCTGAAGAAGTCGGAAAGCTTTGGCTTGAGTTTGTGGAGAGCAACGAGACTTTCGATCGCGAGCTGACTTATACGAATTATGTTGGCGATCCATATGTCAACAATGTGGAAACGATCATGATGCATCTTGTAAATCACTCGAGCTATCATCGCGCACAGATTGCATTACTTATGCGTCAGAAAGGTTTCGAGCCCATCAACACCGACTTTATTACCTGGGATCGCGTACTACGCGGTCAGCTCCCAGAGTAAGACGCGGTTATTCTTTAGGATTGAGACCACGTTATCAGCTCGCGGTTAGAAAACCATTGACTGTAGAGTGAGAAGTATCTTTTTTCCAGCTCGGCACGCTTCAGCTTGAGAGATGGTGTGAGCAGTCCGTTGTCAGTCGTCCATCCATCCTTCATGACGACGATTTTCTCCAGACGTTCATAGTTCTCAAGTGTTGCGTTTACATCCTTAAGCGTTGACTTAAGACTTTCGGCAATTTCCTCATTCCCCTTTGCCAGTCCGATTGCAGAAAGGACGATCAGCGCGATGGGTTGCGGCAGTCCTTCTCCAACGACACATGCATTTTCTATGTCAGGGTTTGATAGAAGCTTCAATTCAATTTGTGCGGGCGCGACGAATTTTGCTTTCTCTGTTTTGAACTGATCTTTCAGACGTCCAGTGATGGTAAGAAATCCATCGCTGTCGATGTCGCCTTTATCGCCGGTGCGCAGGAATCCATCCGCTGTGAATACCATGGATGTAGTAGCCTCATCGTTGTAATACCCAAGCATCAGAGCAGGGTGGCGAACGAGGATCTCACCATCCGGTGAAAGCTTGCAATCAATCTCTGGCCAAGGTTGACCGACGGTTCCTATTCGTACCTCCTTGAAGTTGGAATGTGAGAACGCAGTGTTTTCGGTCATTCCATATGTTTCGCGGATGTGAATGCCAATGCGTTTAAACCAATGGAGCAACGTCACCGGCGTTGGAGCGGCTCCAGAGACGATCACTCTCGCTTTAGCAAGGCCAAGTTTTTTTTTCAAGGTTTTCTTGATCAGCGAACTAACACCAGGAATGCGAAGAAGTGTATTTAGTTTTTTCTGTCCGAGTTTTCTGAGGATTCCCTCCTGAAACTTTGAGTAGATTCTTGGGACACCTCCGAAGATAGTGGGCTGTTCATGTTGCAAATTTTCTGCGAACTTGTCCAGTGACTCAGTGAATGAAATCATCGCTCCGGATGAAAGCACCACCATTTCCATCAGCGCTCTTTCGGCAATATGACTCAACGGCAGATAAGAGAAAAAGCGATCCGATGCCGTTATCCCCAGATCTCGGGCCACGTGTTCTCCTACGAATCCAAATGCGCCGTGGGTGAGCATTACTCCTTTGGGCACGCCGGTGGTACCGGATGAATACATAATTGTGGCAAGCTCGTTCCCCGGCACAACGGTGGGGGTATCTTCTGATGATGGAATTTCGCTCAGGAGCGTTCCCTCAGAGATGCCATATTTATCGAAGGAAATCCGGGCAAGATCATCCGATATTCCTGATCGTTGTTTCTCAAAGGTGTCCAGTTTCCCGAGGAAGATAAGTTTCGCACCGCTATGCTGAATCAGCGGGCGGATGCCGTCTGACGAAAGTGTCGGATAAATCGGAACGCTTACAAATCCTCCCATCATGATTGCGAGGTCCGAGATAATCCACTCAGCGCAGTTCTTGGACAGGATGGCAACTTTACTTCCGCGCGGCAATTTGCTGGCGAGGAAAGCGGCAATCCCTCTGGCCTTTCTTCCGACCTCTGAATAGGTGAACTCGAACCATTCATCAGCCACCGGTTGTCTTAAGAAAACCTTCGTGGGCTGAGCATTTTCCCAATGCAGAAAAGATTGTAGTGGAGTCAAGGTAAGTGAGAGTAGTACGTTCCAAAATAGATATTTCCCGGGGATAATGAAAGCTGTCGGGACCGGCAATCTTTTTTCCGGACAGGGGAAGGATATTTGCCCTTCTTTGTCAATTTTGTACCATGAGCAAACCGTCTAAAAAGTTGTTTTTGCTGGATGCCTACGCGTTGATTTATCGCGCCCATTTTGCATTCACAAAAACTCCGCGCATTAATTCGAAAGGTCATAATACCTCTGTCGCGTTTGGTTTTACGAATACTTTGCTTGAGGTATTACAGAAACAAAAACCAACACACATAGCGATTGCCTTCGATTCACCAGGAAAAACATTTCGCGACGATCTTTTTGCAGAATACAAAGCCACACGTCAGGAAATGCCTGAGGATATCCGATATGGAATTCCTAAAGTCAAAGAAATCATCCGCGGATTTCAGATACCTATCCTGGAAAAGGAAGGTTATGAAGCCGACGATATCATAGGAACAATTTCGCGGCAAGCGTGCACGCGGGATTTTGAAGTCTATATGATGACGCCGGACAAAGACTTCGGGCAGTTGGTGACGGATTGCGTTTTCCTTTATAAGCCTGCCTATATGGGTAATGCTGTAGATATACTCGGACCAAAAGAAGTCTGTGAGAAATGGGACATTGAAAACGTGTCGCAGGTGGTCGATGTGCTGGGTCTTCAGGGCGATACTTCTGATAACATTCCGGGTGTTCCTGGTGTGGGCCCCAAGACTGCAGCGGCACTTCTGAAAGCCTATGGTTCCGTCGAGAATATTGTTGCTCACGCAACTGAACTGAAAGGAAAGCAAAAGGAACTGTTCACTCAATTTGGAGAACAAGCTTTGTTGTCAAAGAAGCTCGCAACGATCATCACGGACGTGCCAATTGAATTTAACGAAGACTTTCTGGTGTATCGTGGTCCTGATAAAGATCTTTTGAAACCGATCTTCGATGAGTTGGAATTCAAAGCGATTGCCGCAAGAGCGTTTGGAGAAGTAACAGCAACGGTTGCGCGTACTCCACAGGCTGCGCAGCTTTCTATGTTTGGAGGCGCCCCTCCCGAGGAAGCCGTTGACGCGCCGTTGGAAACGAAAGGGCTTATGTCTGCAGAGGTGCAGTATGCGCTTGTTGATGCTGTTTCCAAAGCTCAGGCGCTTGTACAGAATCTACAGGAACAACCTGTGATTGCAATTCACGCGCTGATCTCAGAGCAAAATCCTATTGATGCGGAATTCATGGCAATCGCGTTCTCGTATCGCGAAAAGGAAGGATACTTCATTCCGTTAAAGGGAGCAGAAGGCCCGGAAATACTGAAGGCACTTAAGCCCGTTCTGGAGAATCCACTGGTTGCCAAGACTGGTCACAACCTGAAGGCTACTGTTCTTGTGCTTAGGAAGTCCGGAATTGAAATGAAGGGACAGCTTTTCGACAGCATGTTGGCTCATTACCTTATTGAGCCGGAAGCGTCTCATGACCTGCAGATACTGGCTACTCAATACCTTGGTTATGGAATTCTACCGGACGATCATGCCGATCTCAGGGAAAAACTCTGCGAACGTGCGGACATTTCTTTCCAGCTTCGTAAGCTGATGAACATGGAGCTCGAATCGCGCCGTCATGTTAAATTGATGAACGAAACGGAAATGCCATTGCTGACGGTGTTGGCAAATATGGAATTCGAAGGCGTGCGGATCGATGTAGACGCGTTAGCCAAGCTTTCTGAAGAATTGAAGAGTGAGACGGAAGTAATACAGCGCGAGATCTATGAGATGGCGGGGGCAGAATTCAATATCGGGTCGCCCAAACAATTAGGTGAGATACTATTCGAGAAGATGAGGCTTGGGGAAAAGCCAAAGAAAACGAAATCCGGTCAGTATGCAACAGGAGAAGATATTCTGATTGCACTTTCCTCGAAGCATGACATTGCAAGGAAGATTCTTGATTATCGTGTATATGAAAAGCTTCGGTCTACTTATGTCGATGCGCTTCCCAGGATGATCAGCCGTACTGATGGAAGGATCCACACCGACTACCGCCAGGCCGTGGCCGCAACGGGACGTCTAAGCTCAAACAATCCGAACTTACAGAACATTCCCATCAGGACGGCTCGCGGCAGACAGATTCGCAAGGCATTCGTCCCAAGAAGTGAAGAGTACTTATTCATGTCTGCGGATTACTCGCAAATAGAGCTTCGGATCGCTGCATCATTCGCGCGCGACGAAACGATGATAGATGCTTTCAGGAACAAGCGCGATATCCACACGACTACAGCGGCAAAAGTTTTTAAGGTGCCTCTGGAATCGGTTACTCCTGACATGCGTCGAAAGGCAAAGGAGGTCAACTTCGGAATTCTTTACGGGAGCACGGCATTTGGATTGTCACAGAATCTAGGCATCTCCCGCGGCGAGGCGTCAGAGATCATACAATCGTATTTCACAGAATTTCCTGCCATTAAGCGTTACATGGATGATTCAATCAATAACGCGCGGGAAAAAGAATTTGTTGAAACGATCCTGGGTCGACGTCGTTATCTGAGAGATATCAATTCCCGTAACATCACTACCCGCGGGTTCGCTGAGCGTAACGCGATTAATGCGCCTATTCAGGGTACTGCTGCGGACATCATCAAGATCGCAATGGTAAACATTCATCGGTGGTTGCAGAAGAATCAAATGAAGACGAAGATGATCATGCAGGTTCACGATGAACTTGTTTTTGATGTTCACCGTGACGAGGAGGAGATAGTAAAGGAAAATATTGCGTTCCTGATGAAGCACGCGGTACACCTGGAGGTTCCGATGGAAGTTGAAGTTGGTGTTGCCGACAACTGGCTTGATGCACATTAATCATCATATGGATTCAATTCCAACCAAACAGGATATCATCGACGCGCACGAGCGTATCAGGGAATTCATTCATCGAACACCGGTTCATGAATCGGCGAGCCTCAACGACATCGCGGGCTGTAAGCTGTATTTCAAATGTGAAAACTTTCAGAATGTCGGGGCCTTCAAAGCGCGTGGCGCGATGAATGCCGTGTTGAGCCTTTCGGATGAAAAGAAGAAACATGGTGTGGCGACGCACTCGAGCGGGAATCATGGACAGGCGTTGGCGCGCGCGGCTCAAATATCAAAGATCCCATCGTACATTGTGATGCCTTCCACGGCGCCAGAGGTTAAGAAGAATGGTGTCAGAGCCTATGGCGGAGAGATCATCGAGTGTGAAGCCACGCTGGCATCCCGCGAAAGTGTTCTAGCGGATGTGGTGCAAAGAACTGGCGCCACGGTGATTCATCCGTTCAATGATTACAAAGTGATAGAAGGTCAGGCAACAGCGGGAAGGGAACTGCTGGAGGATGTTCCAGGATTGCATGCGCTTATCGCCCCCGTTGGCGGTGGAGGTCTTATCAGCGGAACAGTGCTCTCTGCCAGATATTTTTCGCCATCAACACAGGTTTATGCAGCGGAACCCGAAGGTGCTGATGACGCTTTCAGATCAATGAAAAGTGGGAAGCCTGAACCGTCACAGGCAAACTCCATCGCGGACGGCCTCCTTACTTCTTTGGGAAGTAAAACGTTTCCTCTGGTCACTCAGAATGTGGCCGCGGTGCTTCCGGTGTCTGATGAGGAAATCATTCAGGCGATGAAACTGATCTGGGAGCGAATGAAGATCATAGTAGAACCTTCGGGCGCTGTTCCACTGGCTTCGGTTCTGAAGAATAAAGATCTCTTTGCAAATAAAAAGGTCGGCATTATCCTCACAGGAGGCAATGTCGACCTTTTAAGGGCTGCCGGGCTTTTTGCCAGGCTAGCCTAGCAGGTGATTTACTTACCTTTTTTGAATTCGTCGAACTTAGATACTTCGCGTTTCGGGAACACGTTGTTACTCATTTCCACGTCGGCCAGATCGCCATCCGGGTCGATGACAATTGCAACGACTTCCTTCTGTTTGATAAATACCTTCTTCACTTCATTCTCATTATAACGCCAGATCTCCGCAGGGACGACTTCTTTTTCTTTGGATCCATCTTTATAGGTCCATTGAATGATGATCGGCGAAATGAGACCGCCCTTGTTTTTAAACGTCAGCTCGTAAAGATTTTTTCCGGCAAGGCCGCGGCGGATATCCGCAGGGTTGATACGGCTTAGGAATTCGCCCTTTCCGGTATCAGGAGAGTAATCAAGCGAAAGGTCGCGGGGACCTGAAGAGAAATCATTATTATTCTCTGGAGAGGCCGCCGCAGATGCCCCCTTTTTCACACGCATCTTTCTTTCGGGGTCGGCCTGCTCCTGCTTTTCCTGGTACCACTTCACCTCAGCGAGGTCGAGGTCAACGTGATCTGTAGAATAGAACCATCCATTCCAGAACCAATCAAGGTCCACACCCGATGCATCTTCCATGGTTCTGAAGAAGTCCGCTGGCTTAGGGTGCTTGAAAGCCCAGCGGTTCGAATATTCTTTAAGCGCTCTGTCAAACAGCTCAGGCCCCATAACAGTTTCGCGGAGTACTGTGAGGGCTGCCGATGGTTTTGCGTATGCATTAGGTCCGAACTCCGACATCCTGATGTTATCAGACATAGTCATAATTGGACGCATAACTCTTTTTTCTCCACGCATGAAAGAAACAATTCCCTGAGGGGTACCCCATCCGTCGGCGAGCTCAGGATAACGAAGTCTCATGGTTTCTTTCTCAAGGAACGTGTTTAATCCTTCGTCCATCCATGACCATTGGCGTTCATCTGAATTTACGATCATCGGGAAATAATTATGTCCGACCTCATGCACTATCACGGACACCATACCATTCAGTGTCTGCTCTGAATATGTGCCGTCGGGATTTGGTCTTCCACCGTTGAAGCAAATCATTGGGTATTCCATCCCCTGGTTTGCGGTATGAATTGAATATGCGACGGGGTAAGGATAATCGAAAGTTCGTTCAGAGTAAACTTCAAGCGCATTTTTTATCGCTTTCGTAGACTCTTTCTCCCACAAAGGATTTCCCTCTTTAGGATACAACGACATGGCTAGTGGCGTCTTGTCGTTGAGCTTAACCGCCTGGGCATCCCAGATAAATTTTCGCGAGCTCGCAAAAGCAAAGTCTCTCACATTTTCAGCGTGAAACTCCCAGGTGCTCTTTTTAGAAGACCTGACTTTTTCCTTGGCGCGGGCTTCCTGCTCTGTAACAATGAAAACAGGTTTGTCGAAGGTAGTATGCGCCTGCTTATATCGTTTTAACTGTTCAGGCGTAAGGACCTGCTCGGGGTTCTTTATTGTTCCCGTGGCTGCAACGATGTGGTCGCTGGGGACGGTAATTCTGACCTTATAATCTCCGAAGGCCAGGGCAAATTCGCCGCGTCCAAGGAATTGCTTATTCTGCCATCCAAGGTGATCGTCGAACACACACATACGCGGGAACCACTGCGCGAAAGTATATAAATAGTTTCCGTCGTCAGGGAAGAACTCATAACCACCGCGGTCCATCATCACTTCGTTCCTGTCCTTTTCCTGGAAACTCCATGCGATATTGAAGACGAACTTTTCGCCTGTCTTCAGCGGAGCCGGCAGATCAACTCTCATCATTGTGTTGTTGATCACATAAGGGAGCGCTTTTCCGGCAGCGTCATTCACATAAGAAATAGTATATCCTCCGTCGTAGGTGGACCCTTCATTAAACAAAAAGAATTTCGCAGGGACAGAATCCTGTACTGCACCTTGAGAGGTACGGTTCGCGATACTGCTTTTCGAGAAGATGTTCTGGTCAAGCTGGACCCACAGATATTTCAGCGCCTCCGGTGAGTTGTTATGATAGGTGATCTGTTCAGACCCTTTCAATATCTGGGTTTTGTCGTCCACCTCAACGTCGATCACATAATCGGCGCGTTGTTGCCAGTACGAAGCGCCCGGGGCACCTGAGCCGGTCCGGTAACTATTAGGGGTGGGAAGCTTTTGCTCCAACTGTTCGAACTTGCCTTTCCACGCGGGCGTTTGCGCGGAGGCGGTGATAGCTGCACCAATAGCGCAGAGTAATATCAGGCGTCTCATCCAGGTTAATGTTATGAATTCAAATATAGATTTAAACAACAATGCCGGCGAGGATATTTCCAGCACCGGCATTGAATATAGCCAAAGTTTTGTGTCTAGTTCGTTTTCTTTTTGAATTGATCGAACTTCGATGCTCCGCCAGCACCTCTTGGGAACACGTTATCTTCAATATTGATATCAGATGTTTCCAGTTTAGGATCAAGAACAACATTGACCACTTCCTTGTCTTTGATGAAGACCTTGGTCACGCGGGATTCGTTGAGTCTCCAGATCTCCGCGGGAATTCTGTCCACCTCTGTAGTTCCATCTTTATAGGTCCATTGAAGGATCACGGGCATTACAAGACCTCCCTTGTTTGAGAGAGTTACTTCATAAACATTCTTGTCTTGCAGTTTTGCCATGATCTCCTTGTCGTTGGCAGCGCTGCGAAACTCTCCATTGAATTTCGGATCCGTGGGCAACAGGCTGAATGGCATCGGACCGTTGTCGAAGTTTGCAGGAGCTTCCGATGCAGAGGCATTTCCCTGTTTTACGGAAACCCTTTTCTTTTCCGGATCTGTTTCTTCCTTGCGCATCTTAAACCATTTCACTTGTTCGAGTGTCTGATCGCACTGGTCAGTGGAATAGAACCATCCTCTCCAGAACCAATCGAGATCAACTGCTGACGCGTCTTCCATCGTTCTGAAGAAATCAGCAGGCTTAGGGTGTTTGAATGCCCAGCGTTGAGAATATTCTTTGAATGCACGGTCAAAAAGCTCGGGACCCATTATCGTCTCGCGCAACATATAAAGACCGGCAGCGGCTTTCGCGTATTGCTCAGCGCCAAAGTTGATGATCTGCTCGGAGTTTGTCATCAGGGGACGCATTTTACTTTTGTCACCTTTCATATAACCGACGATAGCCGATGGTTTTCCACGGGACCAATCGATCTCAGGATAGCGTTCCAGTTCGGTGAGCAGCTGAACAAAGCTGTTGACACCTTCATCCATCCATGTGCTCTGGCGTTCATCGCTGTTCACAATCATAGGGAAGAAGTTGTGACCAACTTCGTGGATGATCACGCCGATCATTCCTTGCTTCACATTTGGTGAGTATGTTCCGTTCTTTGCAGGCCGACCGAAGTTGAAGCAAATCATCGGGTACTCCATGCCGATGCTCGCAGCATGAACAGAGATTGCTACAGGATAAGGGTAATCGATTGTGAGTCGAGAGTATACTTCAAGCGTGTTCTTCACTGCCTTAATAGACTCCTGCTGCCAGAGAGGATTTCCTTCCTTTGGATAGAACGACATTGCAAGCGGAGTCTTGTCGCCGATCTTCACAGCTTGTGCATCCCAGATAAATTTCCGCGATGATGCAAAAGCAAAGTCGCGAACATTCTCTGCGTGGAATTCCCATGTTTTTTGGGCAGAGCTTTTTGTTTTTTCTTTTTTGACCGCTTCATCCTGGGTTACGATGAAGACTGGTTTGTCGAAGGTCGTCTTGGCTTTGTTGAATCGGTCCTGCTCAGCTTTTGTAAGAACGTCTTGCGGATTCTGGAGGACGCCGGTGGAGGCAACAATGTGATCTGCAGGAACAGTGATCTTTACTTTGTAGTTTCCAAAAGGAAGCGCAAACTCTCCGCTGCCGAGGAATTGTTTATTTTGCCATCCTTCGTAGTCATCATACACGCACATTCTGGGGAAGAATTGAGCGATAGTGTAGACGAAGTTTCCGTCTTCAGGGAAAAACTCCAGTCCGCTGCGTTCACTGAAAATACTGCGGTCGTTGATGTTGTAAGACCAGTCAATGGAGAAAGAGATTTTTTCGCCGGGCTTGAGGGGCTGAGGGATGTCTACCCGCATCATCGTGTTGTTGATGAGATAGGGCAGCGCCTTTCCGCTGGCATCTTTAATGGATTTGATTTGATATCCGCCTTTGAAATCGGATACATCTTCAGCGTATGCTTTCGCGGCAACAGAGTCTTTCACGGAACCTGTATTGGTGCGCGCCAGAGTGTTCTCTTCAGCAAGAAGATTCTGGTCAAGTTGCAGCCAAAGGAAGGTGAGGACATCCGGTGAGTTATTGTGATAGGTAATCGTTTCCGATCCTGTTATAGATTGATTTTGATCATTGAGCGTGACGTTGATGACGTAATCGGCTTGTTGTTGCCAATACCGGGGGCCGGGCGCGCCGGAGCCGGTTCTATACTCATTGGGGGTTGGTAGAAGCTGGTCAAGCTGCTCAAACTTGCCTTGCCATTTCGGCATTTCCTGAGCGCTCGCTGTCGCTGCGGTGAGCAACAGCAATGCAAAAAACAAACGATTCATATTAGGTTAATTGTTATTCAGTCCAAAAAGCAGTGTCCTTCATCAGGACTAACGCAATACCTGCTATCATGGAGGATACGACGATCTTCCAATCCCGACGGCTTACGTTAAACAAATCAACGAAAATAAAACTCGCTGACAGAAAGATGACAACGATAATTATTTGACCCAACTCCAGGCCTAGATTAAAGGCCAATAACTGGGACACAATTCCACGATCTTTGCCAAGAATGGTTCTAAAATAGTTAGAAAAGCCCATTCCATGAACTAAACCAAACAACAATGCATACGCGTAGTTGATGCTGAAGTTATGGCCCCCGATCGCTTCTTCATTCTTGAAGAGATTCGAAATCGCTGTGACGAAGATGGTGGTCGGTATAAGAAACTCTATCAGCTCCTCGTTGACAGGAATTATGTTCAGAGCAGCCAGTGCGAGAGTTATAGAATGACCGACCGTAAAGGCAGTGACAAGAATGAGAACTTTCTTCCAGTCCCGCATCAGATACAACGCGCATAAGGCGATGACAAACAAAATATGGTCGTACCCAAAGCGCCAGTTAAGAATATGTTCGCGCCCCTCGGCGAAGTATACTTGAAACTCACTCATCTCCCTGAAATAAAGGGGGCAATATTACACCAAATAAACCGTATTTAATCGTGTGTCCTGACCATACTGAATTTTGGCATGATTTCCGTTCAAAGGAATGACCTTTCGGAGTATTTTTGACGTCTTAAAGTGCAGGTGAATTAGATCATGATTAGAATACTGATTTGTTTTTTCGTTACGATGGGAGTTTGCGCAGGAGATCATCCAATACATGTGAGCGTAACGGAAATTAACTACGATGAAGAGGACAAGGCCCTTGAAATCATGATGCGTGTTTTTGTGGATGACCTTGAGACTGCGATGCGCAAGCGGCATCAGATTCCGGATCTTGACATTACTAATCCAAAAGGCAAAACGTTGGATGAGCTGGTGCGTGAATACGTCACGGCAAATGTTTCGATCGCTTTGGATGGAAAGCGCCAGGTCTTGAATTACCTGGGCAATGAAAGGGACGGTGAAGCGTTTGTTTTTTACATCGAAGTAGCCAAAGTAAAAAAATGGAAGGATGTGTCCATCACTAACCAAGTCCTCACTGAGATATTCGACGATCAGTCTAATCTGGTTCACTTCACCCGCAGAAAAACTGTACGAAGTCTTCGCTTGAATAAGTATAATCCGTCAGGCGTGCTTACATTCGCCGATTGATCAAGATGAAAGGGAAAATGAAATTCAAATGTTGCGTATACTTACTATCAGTACTGGCATTTTTTGCAACGTCTTGTACAGAAAAGACCACGGAGACTTGCGTAGTTGTACCTGACGCGGGGAACATCGAAGTATCTTTCGAACTGGAGCAACTCCAGGACTCGATCGCGAGTGTTTCGACTAAGGGCGAACTTATAGGTCTGCTTACACGGCATCCGATGTTGCGTGATTACGTCTTTCGTCGCACTGAATATCGGGATGATTCGACTTTCGTGAAGGAGATATTCAAGAGAGTGACAAATCCCGGAATAGATACATTGCTCTCGGAGACGCGTCGGGTGTTTGGAGATCTTTCAGGTCTTCGCGATGAGTTCACGGAAGCATTCAGGAACATTAAATATCATTATCCTGATTACGTTCCTCCTAAAGTTCAAACGGTAATCTCTGGTCTGGATACTGATATGCTTGTCACCGATACGCTTGTGATCGTCGGACTGGACTTCTACCTGGGAAAAGATGGACGGTTTCGCCCACGTATGTATGACTACCTCCTTCGTCGCTATGATCCTGACGATATCGTGCCTACCGTGATGCTGATCTACGGCATTGGAAACAACATTAACAAGACGGATCAGAATGACAAGACTGTACTTGCTGAAATGATAGCGTATGGCAAGTCGTACTACTTTGCGAAGAGAATGCTTCCATGTGTGCCGGATAGCGTGCTGATGTCATACACGGCAGAAGAGATTAAGGGATCTCGCGCTAACCAGGATCTGATCTGGGCGCGGTTCATCGAAAGCCAGGTCCTTTACTCCACGAGCCACGTGGTAAAAAAGGACTACCTTGGCGACAGGCCATTCACTATCCAGGTGGGGGAGAAATGTCCGGGCCGGATCGGTCAATGGGTAGGATGGCAGATCGTTGAAAAATATATGGAGACTCATCCCGATAAAAAGCTGCCGGATTTGATGAAGATGAGCGACGCTCAGAAACTTTTCAAGGAATCGCGGTACAAACCTGAGCGCCGATAACGATTGTGTTCATTTAAGGACCCGAAATCATGACCGTCACCTTGATAAGACCGATGGTTTTTTATCTTTGCACACCCTATTAAAAATTTAAATCCTATGCGTCAGAAAATCGTAGCCGGAAACTGGAAAATGAACAAGACTTTCGAGGAAGCAAATATTCTTGCTTCTGAGGTGATCGGAATGGTTGCCGATGAAGTTCGTGGAAATGCAAAAGTTATCTTTTGTGTTCCTTTCCCTTATCTGGTTCCTCTGAAGAATGTAATTGGAAATGATTCCCGCATCTCATTGGGAGCCCAGAACTGCAGTGAGCACGAATCTGGCGCATACACCGGCGAAGTTTCCGCTGCCATGCTTAAGTCTATTGGAATCCCCTACGTCATTCTCGGACACAGTGAGCGTCGCCAGTATTTTGGCGAAGACGGAAAGTTGCTTGCCAAGAAGGTAGACATCGCGTTGAAACATGGCTTAACCCCTATTTTCTGTTGTGGCGAACCTCTTGACGTTCGTGAAGCCAATACTCACGAAGCATTGGTGACAAAACAGGTTGAAGAAGCACTGTTTCATCTGGATGCAACAGCGGTTCAGAAGGTGGTCATCGCTTACGAACCTGTGTGGGCGATCGGTACGGGCAAGACGGCTTCTGCCCAGCAAGCACAGGATATGCACAAAGTAATTAGGACACACATTGCTTCGAAGTATGGCCAGACAATTGCAGACCAGATCATCATTCTTTATGGTGGCAGCGTGAACGCTGGCAACTCAAAGGAACTGTTCGCTTGCCCTGATGTTGACGGTGGCCTCGTAGGAGGAGCTTCATTAAAGTCAAGGGAATTCACCGAAGTGATTAAGGGTGCTTAATCCACGCTGCTCTTAACGACAACTCTTCTTCAATGTATTATTCGAGATTAAAAGTCATTTGTAACTCTGAGTATACTGAGATTCTGATGGCGGAAGTCGCGGAAGCGGGCTTTGATACTTTCATGGAAACGGATGATGGGTTTGAGGCGTATGTTGAAATGGAAAAGTTTGACAGGTCGCGGGTTGATGAAGTGAAAGAGAAGTATGAGAAAGATGCTTCGTTGAAATTTTCCCAGGATCGCATCGAGAAGCAAAACTGGAACGAAGAGTGGGAGAAAAGTTACGAGCCGATTTTTGTCGACGACAAATGCGTTATCCGCGCCTCGTTTCATAAAATTGAAAAGAAGTTTCCGTATGAGATCATCATCACGCCAAAGATGTCTTTCGGAACCGGGCACCATCAAACTACTTATCTGATGGTAAAGAATCAGATGTTGTTCGATCATCGCGGTAAGCGCGTCATGGATGCAGGGTGTGGTACCGCGATCCTTTCGATCATGGCCGGCAAGCTGGGGGCCAGCGAAGTGTCAGCTTTTGATATTGACGAATGGAGCATGTTGAATGGAAAAGAGAACGCGGAGGCGAATGGATGTACAAACATCTCACTCCAGCAGGGAAAGATCGATGAAGTTAAGCTAGACGGCTCTTTCGATATTATTCTCGCCAATATCAATAAGAATGTATTGATGGAGGAGATTCCTAAGTATCGGCTATACCTTAGCGATAGAGGCAAGCTGCTCCTTAGTGGGTTTTATACGACGGACATTGAGGATCTCGCAGAAGTGTGTCGGAAATGTGGCCTCCACGAACTATCTCGTGATGAAAAAGAAAACTGGGCTTGCGTATTGTTTCAGGCGGATTGATCTTCCTTCAGCGAGTCAAGCCATTGTGTAAGCACGCTCACGAACTCCTCGGGCTTTTCAGCTTGCACCCAGTGGCCAGTATCCAGCGATTTCAGGCGCGCCATCGGAAAGATTGAAGTGATCCTCGGCCAGTCGGTGTCCAGCACATAGCTGGAGCGTTGCCCGCGAATAAACAGCGTTGGTTTGACAAAAGTCCCTTCAAACTGCAGATCGTCGCCGACGTTTTTTAGCTTCTCGCGAATGACGGGAAGGTTTATTTTCCAGGAGAACCCGCCTTCGGATTTGCGTTGAAGATTTTTAAGAAGAAACTGGCGTGTTCCGCTATCCGACACAAAATTTTTCAGGATGTCATCGGCTTCGTTTCTTGAAGAAATTTTTTCTATCGGGATTTCCGCGAGGCCATCTGCGATGACATAGTGCTCAAGATCGTATAGCCGCGGAGCAATATCGACAACAACCAATTCAGCGATCTTATCCGGATGAGCAAGTGCAAAATTCATTGCGGCTTTTCCTCCCATCGAGTGTCCAATCAAAGTAACATCGGTCAGATTTTCATCGGTGAAAAACTCAAAGAGATCGTCGACCATATCAGCATACGTAAACTCAGAATCATGGGGTGACTGCCCATGATTTCTCAGGTCGAGTGTATAAACTTTGAATCTGTCGGATAAAAGCTTGGCCTGCGTCAGCCAGTTGTCGGAGGAGCCAAACAATCCATGTAGGACGACAAGGGGTTTCCCGTTGCCATATGTACGAAAAAACAATTTCATAGTAGTGATAAAATATTCGATCAGGGCTACTCTTCGCAGAACGTCCCTTTTGCTGTATAGAAGTTTTTAATTTGAAACTGGATCAAACCTTGTTGAACAGCTGGATCGGATTCAATGACTTCTCTGTCGATCTCACCTCTAAGAATGAGAATGCCTCCGTCATTATTTCCGAATGTAGCTTCTGTAATCACATTTTCTTTCTTGACAATCGATTCAACAAAATCATCGTGCAGCCGCATAAGATCAGGAGCACTCTGTGCAGTCGATTTACTCACGATGGCATCGAAACGTACGAATGAGTAATTGGTCATCGTATATTTTTCCCCCACCGGACAGATTCCACCATGGCGGGGGAGGTACGGGTATACCTCGATAAGCCAACGTTTCTTCTGAATGCCCGGATCTTCACTCAACCATTTTCTGGCTTCTTCCTCTGAGGAAGTGTTTAGAATATAAATTCCACCTCCTGTCTCGAAGGGCCCTGCCGCGAGCAACTTGCCTTCTTTAGCCAGCTTCTCCCGCACTTCTGTATGACCTTGCATAATCTTTTCCACCTCTTCCTTTGAATGGGCAGCTTCACTATTGGAATTCAGGAACACAATCACGTTCCGGGCGGTCTGCGCACAAATCGGATTATAAAAAGAGAATGCCAGGATGACGATAATCGAAAAGGTTCTCATATTCGTGTTATCTACTTCGAATGTACAGGTTGTTGTTTCTTGCTGATCATTAAAATACCAATCAGAATGAAAACAGTTCCGGCGATCTGTAATGCCAGGATAGGTTCACCAAGGAAGATGTAAGCCTGCAGAATGGTCGACACAGGACCAACACTTCCGACAATCGCTGCGTTCTCCGACCCGATGCGCTTGATACCTTCGCTTACGAGAAAGGATGGAATCACAGTACCCAATATAGCCATAGCCAGAGCGTAAAGATAAACAGTTGTCTCCATGCCGAAGAGGGAATTACTGTTCACGATAAAAAAATGTATGAGGACAGCTATGCATGCAAATGTCATGGCATAGCTGTTAAACTTCACGGCGCCGACCGCCGGAATAACCCTGCCGCTGCCTACTATGTAACATGCAAAGGTGATGGCGCATGCAAAAATGAGAGCCGCTCCTTTCAGGAACTCCGGTCCGCTCGAGTCGAACCCCGCTTCTCCCCAGAATGCCAGCAACAGGCCGGCATAAGTTATGAGAATAGCAAACCATTGTCGCTGCGTGATCTTCACCTTAAAGATCACCGCCGAAAGGATAAGAACAAGGGTCGGGTAAATAAAAAGGATCAATCGTTCAATGCCTGCTGAAACATACTGCAAACCAAGAAAGTCAAGCAGGCTGGACAGATAGTATCCCAGACAACCAATGAAGGCCACCGCGGCCCATTGTTTCAAAGTGAATTTCTTGTTCTCTGATCGGCTCGATGACAGATATGCGGATATGACGAAGAACGGAAGGGAAAACAACATTCTCAATGCAAGTAGAGAGACTGCGTCAACGTCTGTATCGCGATAAGCGAGTTTAACGAAGATTGCTTTTGTTGAAAAAAAGACCGCGCCGGCGATACCGATGAGAATTCCGCCGAGGAAGTAAGTTGATTTGCGGTTGGTCATGGGAGGGTTATCAATGCGCTCGCGAGACGGTGCATGTCTTCTTCTGTGTTGTAGACATTAGGTGAGACCCGGATAGCGTCACCGCGAAACGAAACAAAAATATTTCTTTTCGATAGCTGACTTTTCACAGAGTCGATATTTATTTCTTTAGGCAATCGAACACCAAACAAATGGTCGCCACGATAAGTATCATCCTCGATCCAGAAACCATACTCGCGAAGCCTCATGATCGGTTGTAAGGAAATGGATTTACAATACTCCTGAATATTGCTCACACCCCACTTGTTTATCTGACGAATCGAATTAAGAAGCATAGATACGTGAATGAAATTACTTCTCTCGCCGACGTCATATCGAAGCGCGCCATCCTGGTAATCTTCCGTGTAGTTGACAAGTGCGCTGAAGTTCTCGCTGTTCTTTCGGCTGATCCAGTTTTCTTCGAGAGGGCTCCCGTTGTTGAATTCTTTTCCGAAGTATGCAACGGCGAGGCCATATGGCCCGAGTAACCATTTGTATCCGGCCACGATCAAAGCGTCGGGTTCCATGGATGCAACATCAAAGGGCAAGGCGCCGACAGATTGTGTTCCGTCAACAACAAGCAATGCGCTAACCTCGCGGGTTCTTCTTCGAATTTCAGAAAGGTTAAACAACGTTCCATCTGCCCAGTGAACGTGACCGATTGCTACCATTCTTGTCTTCGGGCCTATCGCCTCGAGAATCCTTTCGTTCCAGATCTTTCCCCTTTCCTTGAGTTCATTGGGAGGCGAAATCATTTTGACCTCGGCAGAGTTTTCATCGCAGAGTCTTTTCCAGGAATAATAGTTACTTGGAAACTGTTCCGATGCGACGATGATGTGTTCGCCTTTGCTGATTCTGATATTCTTTGCAACGGTGGCCATACCATACGAAACAGAAGGGATGATGGCCACACGGGTTGGATCGTCAAGAGAAATGGTTTCGGCGAACGCAGCCCGGAGGCTTGCAGAGTCATCAAAGAAATCTGTCGTGCTGAATGATGCCGGATTGTTTTTCATCCTTAACGCGCGAACACCCGCTCTTTCGGATGTTTTCAACAGTGGACCCATATAAGCACAATTCAGATAAGTGATTTTCCGCGGAAGAGAAAACCTGGAACGTTTTGAGGTCAGCATATTGAGGGTTATTGCTTGAGGCGATTAATCAGATACAAAATAGCGGAGATAATTATGCTTAGGATGATGCTTGTGGTCAACGGAAAATAGAATTTGAAGTTCTCGCGCTCAATACGGAAATCTCCCGGCAATTTCCCGAGGAACGGGATGCGGTCCGACCAGGTAATGATTATTCCGGCCAGGATCAGAATGGCGCCAATAACGATCAGAATTTTTCCCATACGATAACCGAAATTTAGAAGTTCCATTTAGAAATTCTTAATCGTTTCTTTACTTACAGCGTGAAACGGGGAACGGTATATCTAATTCCGGTGAGTATCGCCGACGACACTAGCAATGCGGTGCTGACATCTGCCGTTCGGGACGTCTTACCAGGCGTACGTTATTTTCTTGTAGAAAACGCTCGCACCGCCCGACGCTATCTGTCGTCGTTGAAGATTTACGAAAGCATCGAACCTCTGCGATTTGAAATTCTGGACAAAGACACTTCTGCCCAACAGATGGCGGACTTATTTAAGATTGTCATGCAAGGCGAGAATGTGGGCATCATGTCCGAGTCAGGGTGTCCCGGGATCGCGGACCCTGGAAGCATCGCGGTAGATTATGCGCACAGAAATGATTTGAGGGTGGTACCCCTGGTGGGTCCATCGTCGATTGTGTTAGCATTGATGGCCTCCGGACTCAATGGTCAGCATTTTGCATTCCATGGATATCTGCCGATCGAGTCGAAGGATTTGTCGAAGGCCATCAGGGAGTATGAACGCGAGTCGAAACAAAAAAAGCAAACGCAAATTTTTATTGAGACCCCGTATCGGAACAATTCGGTGATGAAGGCATTGCTTCGGTCATTATCGGATTCCACGCGTCTTACCGTTGCACTCGATTTAACGGGACAAAATGAGAGCATTGTAACTAAGACCGTAAGGGAATGGCGGGAGCAGGGGATTGAATTCCCCAAACTTCCGGCCGTATTTCTTTTCCTGGGCTGATCCGGCTGTATTTGGGTTTTAGACAAATCGCTCTAAATTTGCCCGCTGAGTATTCCGCCACAGTTTAATAAATCAAACATTATCCTAAAGTATGCCTTACTTATTTACCTCGGAGTCTGTTTCTGAAGGACACCCGGACAAAGTTGCCGATCAAATTTCGGACGCCCTGATTGATTATTTTCTTGCCTACGATCCTACTTCAAAGGTGGCATGTGAAACACTCGTTACAACAGGCCAGGTTGTACTGGCCGGCGAGGTAAAGTCAGATGCATATCTGGATGTTCAGGATATCGCGCGCGAGGTAATCCGAAGAATCGGGTACACAAAGAGCGAGTACATGTTTGAAGCAAACTCATGTGGTATCTTGTCGGCGATCCACGAGCAGTCACCTGATATCAACCAGGGTGTTGAGCGTCGTCGTAAGGAAGAGCAGGGCGCGGGTGACCAAGGTATGATGTTCGGATACGCTACTAACGAGACGGATAACTTCATGCCGTTGCCGCTGGAGCTTGCACACCTTCTGCTTCGTGAGCTTGCTACCATCCGTCGTGAAGGACGGGTGATGAAGTATCTCCGCCCGGATGCAAAGTCGCAGGTAACAATTGAATACAGCGACGACAACAAACCGCAACGCGTAGACACTATCGTAATTTCAACTCAGCACGATGATTTCGCTCCGGATGCTAAAATGCTGAAGCAAATTCGTCAGGATGTGATTGACATTGTTCTTCCAAGAATCAAGAAGAAACTGCCTAAACGCGTGCAGAAGCTTTTTGGTGAGGATATCAAATACCACGTTAACCCTACTGGCAAGTTTGTGATTGGTGGTCCGCATGGAGACACTGGTCTGACAGGTAGAAAAATTATAGTAGATACTTACGGAGGAAAAGGTGCTCACGGTGGTGGCGCGTTCTCTGGAAAAGACCCTTCTAAGGTGGATCGTTCTGCAGCTTATGCAACACGTCACATTGCCAAGAACCTTGTTGCAGCAGGACTTTGTGATGAAGTACTCGTACAAGTGGCTTACGCAATCGGCGTAGCGCAGCCTGTAGGACTTTACGTGAACACATACGGCACTGCGAAAGTGAGTCTGTCGGATGGAGAGATCGCAACCAAGGTGGCAAAGCTTTTCGATATGCGTCCTTACTTTATTGAACAACGCTTCAGCCTTCGCACTCCGATCTATTCGGAAACTGCAGCTTACGGACACATGGGACGTGAGCCGAAAGTTGTTGAAAAGGTTTTCAACAAAGGCAAAAAGAACGAGAAGAAGTTGAAGGTGGAATTGTTCCCCTGGGAGAAACTCGACTATGTCGACCAGGTGAAGAAAGCTTTCAAATTGTCATAAAAAATAAGGGCTCCGAATGGAGCCCTTTTCTTTGAGAGATATTTCAGATGCGTCCGCTTGTTACTTTAGTTTTAAACTTCTTTAACTGGTTACGCAATGCGTCTGCGGCCAGGCCCGTAGCTTCTTCGAATGAGCGGGCCTTTTCAGTTGCGAACAACTGACTTCCCGGCACGCGGAGTTTGATTTCAACCGTTTTATTTTCGATGCCTTCGTTGTTCAGCCTGAGGAAGACTTCACCATCCACCATTCTGTCGTAGAAAGTTTCGAGCTTGTCAAGCTTCTTCTGAATATAGGAGATAAGCTTCCTGTCAGCGTCGAAATGAATGGAATGCACTTGTAACTTCATGATGTGAAAAAATTTAAGTTGAACAATGTGATCAGTTCCCAAACGGGTTCTCTCGTTGCGTAATGTTACTTCATAGGCTGTCTTTTATTTTACTTTCAGGCTTTCGGATGCGCCTGCTCGAAAACCTTACGGATCTTTTCCATAGAGTTGTGCGTGTAGACCTGCGTTGCCGCAAGACTGCTGTGACCCAGCAAATCCTTTACAGCGTTGATCTCCGCGCCTTTGTCAAGCAGATGCGTTGCGTAGGTATGTCTGAGAACATGTGGACTTTTTTTATCAGTCGATGTCAGCACACCCAGATGTTTTTTTACGATTCTATTGATCATTCCAGGGTAGCACTGTTCTCCTTTGTCGGTCACGAGCAGAAAGTCTCCCGGAGGCGATTCAAAATATTGTCTTTTGATCTCGATATACCTTTTAATTATTGTAACGAGGGAAACCGCGAAAGGGATTACTCGTTCTTTGTTTCTCTTTCCAAGAACCTTCACCGTTCGGTTTACGAAATCGATGTCGTTTTCTGAAAGGGAGATGATTTCGGAAAGACGCATCCCCGTACCGTATAAAAGTTCGAGTACGGTTCGTTCCCGCCACCCGGAAAACGAGTCCTCGAAAGAGCTTCCATCCAGAAGATTGATCATCTCACTTTCCTTCACGAATGATGGAAGCTTTTTCTTCGACTTCAGGACACGAAGCTTTATAGTGGGATCTTTTGCGATGATTTGTTGTCTCAAAAGGAAGCGATAGAATGTTCGTAAACATGCGATCTTCCGGTTGACAGATGAAGCATCAAGACCGCTTTCGACGAGCGAGATGATCCATGAGCGAAGCATGCTGTGGTCAGCGCTGGCCAGACTCGGCTCTTTGAAAAACCCGGTAATGTGAGTCTCTAGTTGACGAAGGTCGATCTCGTAAGCAATGGAGGTGTGGCGACTGGCCCGCTTTTCAAACTGAAGATATTTCAGGAAGGATTCTATCATTGCTTCAGCACAAATTCCGCCAGTGTGTGGTTAAAGCAATCTAAAAAAATAATCCCCTTAAGTAAAGAACCTAAGGGGATTTGTGGATAAAATGAAGACAAATTGTGGACAGCTCTTACGCTGGCCGCCTCCATATCCTATTAGAAAATCTTAGCTGTTGCTGCTTTCGTTTCTTTGCTGCTCTCTGTAAGCGGCGCGGATGATTTGATTTCTGCGTCTTACAGATGGTTTCTCAAAAGACGTGCGGGCACGCAATTCCTTCAACACACCAGTTTTTTCAAACTTTTTCTTAAAGCGTTTCAGCGCCTTGTCGATTGATTCGTTCTCTTTTACGTTTACTATCAACATAATTCTTTATTAGGGCTGCAAATATAGTAACGTTCTAATTAGAAATGCAACAGCGAGGCTGGAAAATCCAACTTAACCATTATTTCAAAAGCGCCCGGGAAATGACCAGCTTTTGAATTTCGGAAGTCCCTTCGCCGATAGTGCACAATTTGGCGTCGCGATAATACTTTTCAGCCGGGAAATCCTTCGTATAGCCATAGCCACCAAAGATTTGCACAGCCTCATTAGCAGCTTCAACCGCTACCTCGGACGCATAAAGTTTGGCCATGGCGGACTCGCGGTTGACATCCTGACCCTGGTTCTTTAAATCCCCTGCGCGAAACGTCAGAAGGCGCGCTGCCTCAATCTTAGTGGCCATATCCGCCAGTTTAAAGGCGATTCCCTGGAATTTGGAGATCGGCTGATTGAACTGATGGCGTTCTTTAGAGTATTGTAAAGCGCATTCAAATGCTCCGGTGGCGATTCCGAGGCTCAATGCTGCAATAGAGATGCGCCCGCCGTCGAGGATCTTCATCGATTGGATGAAGCCATCGCCTTCATTTCCGATCACCTGTGATTTGTGAACACGGCAATCCGAGAAGACGAGTTCGGCTGTTTCAGAGGCCCGCATACCAAGCTTGTTTTCTTTTTTGCCGGACGTGAACCCAGGTGTTCCCTTCTCAATCAGGAAAGCGGTCATGCCGTGTGAATCGCCAGGCGCGCCAGTCCTCACAATGACAACGGCGACATTTCCTGATTTGCCGTGGGTGATGAAATTCTTCGCGCCGTTAATGACATAGTAATCTCCCTCCCTGACCGCAACGGTACGCATATTGCCAGCGTCGGAACCAGTATTTGGTTCGGTGAGTCCCCAGGCGCCGATCCACTCACCAGTGGCAAGTTTGGGAAGGTATTTCTGCTTTTGTTCTTCGCTTCCGAATTGAAGAATATGATTAGTGCACAAAGAATTATGTGCGGCCATCGATAAGCCGATGGAGCCATCGATTTTTGCTATTTCAAGGATGGCGGTGATGTACTCAAGGTACCCGAATCCGGCGCCGCCATACTCTTCAGGAACGAGTACGCCCATAAGGCCGAGTTCTCCCATTTTCCTGAATAGTTCGACGGGAAAATGCTGTGCTTCGTCCCAGTCCATCATATATGGTTTGATCTCCCTGGCACTAAAATTTCTGATCATCTCAGCGATCATCAGTTGGTTTTCTGTCTCGTCGAAACTTATGCTATCCGGATTTTTCATCACTACATCCATAGGTCCTTTTTATTGTGGAGGACGAAGTACGAGAAAGAAAACGATATCACCAACGAATGTTAGTTGGTTTTCTCTGAAAAGATTATGAATTAGCAGAAACGTACTGCACCCATCCTGGCAAAAACCTTATTTTCGCATCGTCAAAAACCATCCGTATTCAATTAACCATTTAATTCTGATATGAAAATCGCTGTAGTTGGCACTGGTTACGTAGGTCTTGTAACCGGAACATGCTTTGCTGAGACCGGAAACACCGTTACCTGTATTGATATCGACAAAGAGAAAGTGAAAAAGCTCCAGGGGGGTAAAGTAACGATTTACGAACCCGGGCTTGAGCAGCTTTTTGAGCGCAACATCAAACAGGGCAGATTACTTTTCACAACCGACCTTAAGGAAGGCATTAAGGATGCTAAAATCATCTTCCTTGCCCTGCCTACACCTCCCGGTGAGGACGGTTCAGCTGACCTGAAGTACATCCTGAAGGTTGCAGACGACCTTGGTCCACTTCTTTCGGAGTATACAGTAGTCGTTGACAAGAGTACCGTGCCTGTTGGAACGGCTGATAAGGTGCGTGAACGCATCGCTGCAAAAGCGGCCGCTGAGTTCGACGTCGTTTCTAACCCAGAGTTTCTCAGAGAAGGTGTGGCGGTAGAGGATTTCATGAAACCTGAGCGCGTTGTTATCGGTACTACATCCGCGAAAGCGCGCAAAGTAATGGAGAGTCTTTACGCTCCTTTTGTACGTCAGGGAAATCCACTGGTGTTTATGGATGAGCGTTCTGCAGAGCTGACGAAATATGCTGCGAACTCATTCCTCGCCACGAAGATCACGTTCATGAATGAGATTGCTAACCTCTGCGAACTTCTCGGCGCAGACGTTGACTCAGTTCGTAAAGGGGTAGGTACAGACAGCCGGATCGGAAAAAGATTCCTTTTTCCTGGTATCGGATACGGTGGAAGCTGCTTTCCAAAAGATGTTCAGGCTCTTGCAAAATCTTCTGCTGATGCGAAATATGATTTCAAGATTTTGAAAGCGGTGATGGAGGTGAATGAAGATCAGAAAACGAAGCTCATTCCGCGCGTAAAGGAATATTTCAAAGGAAACCTTAAAGGAAAAACAATCGCGATGTGGGGGCTTTCGTTTAAACCTCACACGGATGACATTCGCGAAGCGCCAGCATTGTATAACATTGACGTTCTTCTTGCAGAAGGAGTGAAAATCAAAGCACACGATCCGGAAGCAATGGAGAATGTGAAGAAAATCGTAGGAGATAAAATCCAGTATTGCGAAACTCCTTACGAAGCAGCAGAAGGCGCAGATGCGATCTTTATTGCAACGGAGTGGCCAGAGTTCAGAACGCCGGACTTCGAAAGACTTTCCTCGATACTCAAAGGAAAAGTTATTTTCGACGGACGTAACCTCTACGAGCTTGGCCTTATGAAAGAAATGGGTTACGCATATTATAGCATTGGAAGGGAGAACGTAAATGGCTAAGGAAAGAGTCTTGATTACAGGAGGCGCAGGCTTTCTTGGATCCCATCTTGCAGATCGTTTTCTGGCGGAGGGATTCAAGGTTCTTTGCATGGATAACCTCATCACCGGCGACCTCCGAAACATCGAGCATCTTTTTAAGAACCCTGACTTTGAATACTTCGAGCATGACATCACAAACTTTGTGTTCGTGCCCGGAGAGCTTAAGTACATTCTTCATTTTGCGTCCCCGGCAAGCCCTATTGATTATCTGAAGATTCCGATTCAAACATTGAAGGTAGGCTCGCTGGGGACGCACAATTTGCTGGGTCTGGCAAGAGCAAAGAAAGCCAGGATCCTCGTGGCATCGACCTCTGAAGTATATGGAGATCCATTGGTGCATCCTCAGAATGAAGATTACTATGGCAACGTAAACCCTATTGGTCCGCGCGGCGTCTATGACGAAGCTAAGCGGTTTCAGGAGGCGCTGACCATGGCGTATCATACTTACCACGGGGTGGATACACGCATTGTGAGGATATTCAACACCTATGGTCCTCGCATGCGTCTTAATGATGGACGTGTTCTCCCTGCATTCATCGGGCAGGCACTGCGCGGTGAAGACCTGACCATTTTTGGAGACGGCTCGCAAACGCGGTCATTCTGTTATGTCGATGATCAGGTAGAGGGAATCTTCCGCCTGTTGATGTCTGACTATGCTTACCCGGTGAACATTGGCAATGACGATGAAATTACAATCAGCGATTTTGCTGAGGAAATACTGAAACTGACGGGCACTACACAAAAGATCGTTCGACTTCCTTTGCCTCAGGACGATCCCAAGCAGCGACAGCCTGATATCACCCGGGCGAAGGCACTCCTTGGATGGGAAGCGAAAGTCTCGCGGGCCGAAGGGTTGAAAATCACGTATGAATACTTTAAATCGCTTCCTAAAGAGGACTTGTACCAAAGGGATCACAAGAATTTCGAGCGATTCATCCGTTAAATAGAAAAAATGCAGAAAACTATACTGATCACCGGAGGAGCCGGCTTCATCGGGTCCCATGTGATACGTCTGTTCGTGACAAAGTATCAAGACTATCGTGTTGTAAATCTTGATAAACTCACGTATGCCGGCAACCTTGAAAACCTCAAAGATGTGGAGGGGATGAAGAATTACGTCTTTGAAAAAGGAGACATACTGGATGTTGAGTTCGTTTATGCCCTTTTCAAGAAGTATAATTTTGAAGGAGTTATTCATCTTGCAGCGGAGTCACATGTTGACCGTTCGCTGCACAATCCCTCGGAGTTTGCGTACACAAACATCATAGGTACGCTCAATCTGCTTCGTGCAGCTCAGGCAGCATGGAACGGTCAATTGGAAGGCAAGCTGTTCTATCATATTTCCACAGATGAAGTTTACGGATCGGCAGAACATGGAGGGTATTTTACCGAGTCCACTCCCATCGATCCCCGTTCACCTTACTCTGCGTCGAAAGCAAGCAGTGATCATTTTGTGAGCGCGTTCAACAACAGCTATCACGTTCCAACTGTCATTAGTCGCTGCAGCAATAATTATGGCCCTTACCACTTTCCTGAGAAGCTGATTCCTCTGATGATAAACAACATCATCAACATGAAACCGCTGCCGGTGTATGGGAAGGGCGAGAACATTCGTGACTGGCTTTATGTTGAAGATCACGCAAAGGCTATTGATGCGATTTTTCACAAAGGCAAACCTGGTGAGATCTATAACATTGGCGGGAACAATGAGTGGAAGAACATCGACCTGGTGAAGTTGCTCTGTTATATTATGGACAAGAAACTTAACCGCGAGGAAGGAACGTCGGCGAGCCTTATTACCTACGTAAAGGACAGACCAGGTCATGATCTTCGTTATGCCATTGACGCCTCCAAGCTGATTGCAGAAACCGGATGGCGTCCTCAGGTGAGCTTTGAAGAGGGCTTGGAGAAGACTGTAGACTGGTACCTCACCAATCAGGAATGGCTTCAGAATGTCACTTCGGGAGCATACCTGCAGTATTACCAAAACATGTATCAAGGCAGATAGTCGAAATTATGAAAGGAATAATTCTCGCAGGAGGATCCGGCACCCGTCTCTATCCGCTTACGCTGGCGGTGAGTAAGCAGCTGATGCCGCTTTATGACAAGCCGATGATCTACTATCCTCTGTCGGTTCTGATGATGGCGGGGATACGCGAGATCCTGATCATCACCACGCCTCACGACATGCCGATGTTCCAGAAGTTGCTTGGAGACGGAAAACGGATTGGATGTGAATTCTCGTACGAAATTCAGCCGAACCCGGAAGGACTCGCGCAGGCATTCATCATTGGTGAAAAATTTGTGGGTAAAGAGAAGGTAGCACTAATCCTGGGTGACAATATTTTTTATGGATCTGGAATGCAGAAGCTGCTTCAGGACAATGTAGATCCGGATGGCGGTGTTGTGTTTGCTTATCATGTGCAGGATCCGGAGCGATATGGGGTGGTGGAGTTTGACAAGGACAAGCGCGTAATCTCAATTGAGGAAAAGCCTAAGAAGGCAAAATCAAATTACGCCGTGCCTGGGCTTTACTTCTATGATAACGAAGTGGTGCGCATAGCTAAAGCTTTAAAGCCCAGTCCGCGTGGTGAGTTGGAGATTACTGACGTGAATCTGGAATACCTTCGCAGAGGAAATCTTAAAGTTGCTCCAATGAGCCGCGGAACAGCCTGGCTTGACACGGGAACATTTGATTCTCTGATGCAGGCTTCGAATTTTGTTCAGACTATTGAGCAACGGCAGGGATTAAAAATCGGATGTATTGAAGAAGTTGCTTATCGCAAAGGATTCATCACGAAGGAACAACTATTTGAGATTGCTCGGCCGTTGGAGAAAAGTGGATACGGAACATACCTGAAGAATCTTCCTGAGTACATATAGATGTGAATCCCTTGTTTCTTGAGGGTCTTTTTGAAGAAGCAAGTCTGCGGTATACTGGCGACAGGCAAATTATCAGGAGCGCCTGGGATGAAATTGTTCATTCGTACTCCGCGTCATCAAGGCATTACCACAATCTCGGGCATCTTGAAAATGTGATCAGGCATCTCCCCCTGGGAACACTTCCTGATGCTGATCGGGATATCCTAATCATGGTGACGTTTTATCATGATCTGATTTATGATCCCCTCCGAAATGATAATGAAGAAAAAAGCGCCGAAGCCGCACGGCGCGTTCTGAAAACATTCCCTTTTCCTGAGGATAAGCTAGGTCGGGTCATCCGGATCATTCTGGCCACCAAAAAGCATGACGAATCCGGGGACGTGCTTTCGAACACATTTCTGGATGCAGATCTTTCAATCCTTGCCGCGCATCCCAATCAATATGACGAATATACCAGAGCTACCCGGCGGGAGTATGAGGCTGTAGCAGGCCCGATTTATAGAGAGGGTCGTCGGAAAGTACTTCAACATTTTCTTGCGAAGCTGCACATTTATAAGACCCGTTCGTTTCGGGATCAAATGGAAATTCCTGCGAGGGATAACATTGCAAGAGAGCTACAAACCCTTCAATAGCGAATCAGAGAATTACGTTTACCCGTTTTGTCCGGAAGATTTTTTCCACTACTTTTGCACTCAAGTTTCTGAAATTAACATTTTAGAGGGGACGGACAGGTCCCCTCTTTGTTTATAGATAGTTTTTTTAAATGGACCTCGAAGAACAAATAAAATCAATGGCGGAGCGGCGGCTTGCTGATCCATCGTTGTTCATTGTCGATGTCGTTGTATCGGCGAGGAAAGGTCCCAAAAAACTATTGGTTATCGTCGACGGTGATAATGGTGTCAATATCGATGACTGTGCTTTGATCAGCCGGGAGTTGTCGAACGACCTCGATGAGCAGAATGTATTTGATGACCCGTACACCCTGGAGGTTTCCACTCCGGGACTTGACCAGCCATTGAAATTAAAGAGGCAGTATGTCAAGAATATCGGCCGGAGATTGAAGGTGAAGCTGGCCGACAAAATTGAAGAGGGTAAACTGGAATCCGTAAACGATGAAACGATAACTTTGATCAGTGAATCGGGTTCCGGCAAGAAGAAGGAAACATCAACATTAAACATACACTTTTCACAAATCGAAAAAGCATTTGTGTTAGTCAGTTTTAAATAGACGTAAACCATGGATGCACATGAACTAATTTCGTCCTTTGCTGATTTCGCCAAGCAAAAGAACATTGACAGACCGACGATGATCCGTATTCTGGAGGACGTGTTCCGGAATATGATACGCAAGAAGTATGAGTCAGATGA
>JAEYXN010000093.1 GCA_023431285.1 Bacteroidota bacterium | reverse complement strand
TTCGGTCAAGCTGCTTGATTACAACAATGATGCAAATGCCGGGCCCGACAAAGAACTTTTTTCAGGAGACGCGCCGATCCCATTGATCCCCAGCGCGCAGACGGAATGGTTCGTTAATTCCAATTTAATTTCAAGCTCGCCGCCACAGTTTTCTCCTCAAACTCATGGACCAGGGACACACATCGTCTCCTCCAGACACGTTTGGACTTATACCGATACTGACATTCAATGCACCACGACAGCGGACAATGCAAATTATCATGTATATGCTGAACCCGCAATTTCATTTGTCGGCAGCAGTTATATTTCAAAGGAAACCGGTGTTACGCTCGCTGTTTCTGGTGGAACATATAATGCATTTCAATGGCTTGATCCTGATGGAATAGCGCCATCTACAGCAAGCGCATTTACGACGACGAAAACGGGTATTCATAGAGTTCAGGTAACGAAGGGCGGAATATCTAAAACGGTATCGGCGGTTGTAAAAGCAATTGCTGAGGATGGGACAAACGCCCTAATTGAATACTCGCCAAACGTGGCGGGATTTTCAAACAATCATCAACTCGCATTCATGTCAGTTGAAGAAGTCCGAGAAGCAGTTCAGTACTTCGATGATCTGGGAAGGCCGTTGCAGTCCGTTCAAACACAAGTAACGTCTGACAAGAGAGACTTGGTCACGCCCGTCATGTATGACGAATATGGGAGAGAGGTGATACAGTTCCTTCCGTACAGTAGTTCCGAAAACGATGGAACCATAAAGGAATTCCCCTTAACGATGGCACAATATTCTGGCTCTGAACATCAGCTTTTCTATTCGAATGGAACGTCGGACAAAGTTCAGGACGACACGCAGCCCTACGCATTAACGGTACTTGAGCGTAGTCCGTTGAATCGGGTTATAAAAAAGGGCGCCGTCGGTTCGGCCTTTCAGCCGGATGGGAACAACGGCTATAGTTCAACCGACAATACGATAAAATTTTCTTACGAATTCATTTCAGCTAACGAGGTACTACTTTGGTCTCACAGTACATCATCAACCTACACTTTCGGACTCGTAAACCCCACCGCCACCGGCTCTCCGACAACACCACGATATTATAATGCGAAGGAGTTAAGGAAAAACAGAACAAAGGATGAAAACGGCAACCAAATTATTGAATACGTCGACAAAGCTGGGAAAATGATTTTAAAAAGAGTTCAGGTCGGGGCTGGTAACCCGTCCACTACCGATTCAAACCGTGACGTAAATTTCGCCAGCACATATTACATATATGATAAATTGGATCGGTTGGTTTGTGTGGTTCCTCCGGAAGCAACAAAGAATCTTGATTCTAGGTACTATCATGCCGGCGCCACCGATGCGACAAAGGACGCGTTTCTTAAGCAATGGGCTTTTCGATATGCATATGACTCCTACCATCGCATGGTTCAAAAGCAACTGCCTGGAGCTGAACCTATCTACATGGTATACGACATTCGGGATCGTCTAATTTTGACACAAGACGGAAAGCAGCGGTCTGTCCACCAGTGGAAGTTTACGAAATACGACCAATTAAATCGTGCCGTGATTACAGGCATAATGGACTCAGCAGTAAGCCTGAGCGGAATGCAGTCGGCTGTTTATGGTTTTACAAGTGTAAAACCTTGGGGAAAATATTTCGAAAAATACGCTGGAAGAAGTACGGGAAACATTCACGGCTATACCAATTTAGCCTTTCCGGTAGTTACAGATCCGGAAAAATGCCTGACGGTTACCTATTACGATAGTTACGATTTCAAAAGTCTTTGGCCTGCCGGCTATGATTACATTGGAAATGATGTTGCTCAAGAACAAATGTATTCCCATCCATCGGTAGCGAATCACAATCTTACAGGGCACATTACAGGATCAAAAGTTAAGGTGTTGGATGTTGTTGGAAACAATGGTGCCTCCTGGCTCAGAAACATAAATTATTACGATGACCGGTATCGTCTTATTCAGACAATAAGCGAGAATTATAAAGGCGGCGAGGATCGGACCTCGACACTATATGATTTTGCGGGAAAGGTACGCAAGACAAAGACGGAACACAGGAAGCGCGATGTAACATGGCGCGATATTGTAAACGCTCAGCAAACAGGGAATATTTTAAAGCGAATAATTTCCGCCAATGCCGGTGCCGCGTCTGTGCAGATTCTTCCGGCAGGTAAGGATGGTTGGTTTGAAACCACTGTTGCTGAATTAGACAAGAACCGATACATTGGATTTAATGATGTAAGTGTAGATGAAAGCTTTGTGAATATTGACTACGCGCTCAACATGAATGGTTCGACGCTACAGGTTGTTGAGAACAATTCTGTAAAGGCGACTTATACAGGCCTGCTGGTTACGGGCGACATATTGAAAGTCGAGCGGACCGCGGGTCGTATTAGATACTATCGAAACGGGATAGAGTTAACAGGATTTACGTCCAGTTCGGTTGCCGCACCTTCGACTACAAATCTGATAGTGGATACTTCGCTGCAAAACCATCATGCGACAGTCGTGGGTGTGCGAACATCTTTCGGCACGACTACCACTGTCGTAAATCGTCGTTACGAATACGACCATGCAGGTCGGCTATTGGAGATTTATCATGGCATTGGTAATAGCAATCCGGTCGCGTGGACCGCTCTTTCGTCAAACGTTACAACAAATGGAACCCGACTCATAAAGAATTCGTCCGGGACAACCGGGGGATGGAATGCAGGCGCGTTTTCGCAGCAATCCATTCCGGCTGGCGAGGATGGCTGGATTGAATTCCCCGCGTTTGAGATGTCGAAAAGCAGGATGATCGGTCTTAGCGACACGAACCCTGATTTTAACTACACGTCTATCGACTACGCCATTTTTCTAAATGGATCGGTCATCAACATACGCGAAAACGGAACGAGCAAGGCAGATCTCGGTGCGTACAATACCAACGATGTGTTTCGCATCGAGCGCAGGAGCAGTACTGTTTACTATCGAAAGAATGGCCGGATCATCTACACCAGTTTAACGCCGTCCTTCACGACGCTGCATGTAGATTGCTCCCTTTACGCCCTCGGGACAACGGTTGCAGACGTCACTCTTGGGATCGGTAGCGGGGCATCTGAACTGCGTTTAGTAAGCAACAAATACAATGAGCTGGGCCAGCTCGTCGACAAGAAGCTTCACTCTGCGGCTGGCACGGCGCCTAAGCAGTCCGTTGACTACCGCTACAACATCCGCGGATGGCTTATGTCGATGAACAATGCGTCACTTACGTCTGGGACGAACAATGATGAGACAACAGACTATTTCGGCTTTGAACTGGGATATAACAACGACATCGGAATTTCGAACAGCGGGACATACAATGGTAATATCAGCGGAATGAAGTGGAGCAATTTCCTTGGTAACTCTACTGTCAAAGAGAAGGGCTACACCTATTCGTATGATCCTCTCAACAGGTTGACACAAGCGTTATATAAGCAAAAAACTACCACTTGGGGAGTTGCTCCGGACAACGGTTTCTCCGAAAATAATTACACGTATGACTTGAATGGCAATATCCGGTCGCTTACGCGTTACGATGAGCGTGGTGCAGCCTCGCCAATGGATGTACTCGCTTATGACTATGGCACGGGAACATCTCAAAGCAACAAATTATTGAAGGTATCGGATGGCGGGGACGATTTCAAGGGATTTGCGGATGGAACGAATACTGTTAATGACTATACGTACGATGCAAATGGCAACATGCTTACAGACCAGAACAAGGGAATCACAACCAATATTGTGTACAACTTCCTAAACCTGCCGCAATTGGTTGTCAGGGGAGGAAACAGCATTCAGTATATTTATGATGCAACGGGCCGCAAAATTTGTCAGATAACTAATTTTAATGGGGTGCAAAAGCACACAGACTATGCGGGGGAATTCCAGTATCAGGACGATGTTTTGACCCTGGTCAATCATGAGGAGGGCAGGATTGTGCTTGTAAGGAATGAGAAGGTGTACTTTCATGAGGCAGAATCTACATCCGGATTCACTTCCTTCAATGCAACTTTAAGTCCTGTTACGCAAAATGGTGGGGAAAAGTATGTAAAGGCTGCCTCTACGGCCACAGCATCAAGAACCGGCATTTCCTCCCTCGGTACTCCAGTCATCGTATCTGCTGGTGACCGTTATAGAATAAGAGTGAAAGGGTATAGAGACAACGGATCTGCGGCGAGTTCCAACCCCGCATATATTTCTGTAAAGGGCAACGGTTTGGATATTGGATGGCCGGGTTCAGCCCTTCCGGAGGGACAGGTGGCGGAATCGTGGACCGAACAAGTTGTAACTGTACCGACGGGTGTTACGCTTCTGACGATTGGCTTGCAATGGAGTACGACCGTCGCGGTCGGGGAAGCGATCTATTTCAATGAACTGGAGGTGATTCGTCAGACTGTGGAAACTCCGGAATATCAATATGACATGAAGGACCACCTTGGTAACGTTCGATTGACGTTTACCTCGAAAGACGTTATCGAAACTAACATCGCTACAATGGAGACTGTGAATGTTTCCAAAGAGGGCGGACAGTTTCTTTATTACGACGAAGCGGTGAAAGTGAGCCATGAGATTTACGATCATACTTACAACGGTACGACTGGAGCAACATACTATGCAACTCGCCTTACGGGAGGAAATACAAATGAAAAATTTGGTTTAGCGAAGTCTCTGAGCGTGATGCCAGGGGATGTGATCAAGACTGAAGTCTATGCAAAGTATCTCGATCCCACTACATCAAACTGGACTACAGCTCTGCAAAACTTCGTAACTTCAATTGGAAACAGCACTGCTCCTCCAGGGACTTTTGTGGATGGTGGTTCAGCAGGAAGTCTAGGGGGTGGAACGTTCCCGATAGCCCCCATCAACCACGGCAGTGAAACCGGGACCGCGCCAAAAGCCTATCTTAACTATATCGTGTACAACAACGACATGACAACGATACTTGAATCCGGATTTTTTCGGATTACAACGAGTTCCCGTGAGCATGGACAGAATGCGGTACATGACCGACTGTGGAAAGACATTACGATCAAGGAGCCAGGTTATGTTTACATATACCTAAGCAACGAGAATCCGACGCCGGTGGAAGTTTACTTCGATGATTTCAGAGTCGAGCATATTAAGTCGCCGATAATTCAAATGGATGATTATTATCCATTCGGTGCTACATTCAACAGCTACTCGAGAGAAAATAGTATTCCTCAGAACTTTCTATATCAAGAAAAAGAATGGCAACAAGATCTTAGTTGGAATCTTTACGATTTTGAATGGAGACAATATGATCCGTTTACAAATCGAACAACAACAATGGATCTTCATGCTGACAGCTACCCATTGCTAAGTCCTTACAGTTGGGCGGCTAATAACCCATTAAGCATAGTCGATCCTGATGGTAGGGATATCGTTGATACCCATTTTGCAACAACCTATTTTGGAGCTGACGCGCAAAAGATGTTCAGGCAACTTCAATCGCAACAGTCATCCAGAAGCAGTAACGAAGATCCTGAGAAGCCTACATTTTATAGCTTCAATAGCAAGACACAAGCACGAAGGGAGCAGATGGATAAAGACAGGCTTCAGGCTGAGAAAGATAGCGAGCCAGGAATATTTGAAAGTATGTGGAATGCCACTAAAGATTTTGGAAGTGATTTAGTGACAGGAGAGTTGTTTTCAAATGCTTGGGAAAGTGTTTCAAACTATGTTACTGATTACCCTAATTCAATGATGAAAAATTTGGAGTATCAGTACAAGTTGGGTCAAGGGGAAATACCAGCTAATCAGGTGGCTTATGATTTTACATATGGAGCGTGGTCTTCTGTAGCCACCGCTGGTGCTATTAAGGGTGTGGGAGGGACTGTAAGATTTTTGAACTTTGGTGCTAATAGTGGTTACGGTGTTCCAATGAATTTAGGGAGGTTAGGAAAATTTGAATTTATGTATAGAAATCCGTCCGTCAAGGGAGGAACAGTATTTTCATATCAATCCGTCAGCGGTGGTAAATTTCGATTGGACTTTCATAGCTTCCGCTCAAGAGGCCGGACGCTACATTTTCACGCTAATTACTGGGGTTATACATCCAGTCCTCACAGAAGTTTAAATCCATTTAGGTTTGGGCAACCGATCAAATAAAGAATTGCTGAAAGAAAAGATAACAGATAGCTTAAGCCGGCTATCTGTTATCAATCTGAATTTTTATGAAAGTTTAGATGATCGTCTTTTACTCAAGGATATTTTTAAGTTTCTTTTCAGAGACCATGATCAATTATTTTTTTCCTTCAGACGAGAGGAAAATTTGACTGATAACGATGAGCTCTTACAGTTACGACAAAGAGTCCCGTATGAGTTTAAGCAGAAAGGTGATTACGTTTTTCTTCGAAAAATTGATGAAGAGAGATTTGATAGTATTGGGTATCTGAAATACTCTGATCAAACGCCAGCTTTTTTATTGGACGTGTGGAAGTATTTCTATGCGTTCACAGTTTTTAAGCCACGAGAGTCTATCACCTGGAGTGACTACGTTAATTATATTAAAGCAAAAGGCGTTGAAGATGTTGATGGAAAGCGTCTTTTAAACTCTGGACTGTCGGATTTCATTTTAATTAAAGGTCTCGGTGGAGATTACCTGAATATCTCGTATATAAACAGCGCAGAACTTCCCGATATAGCTTCAATTATTCGAAACTCAGCGTCGCAGACCGCGGGCTTTTAACGGCAAAAGCTTTCTGCCTTAGATTCCCGGATAAAAGTATCAATGACATCGAAGAGCGTTTTCTTTTTGTCTTCCTCGAGCTGCTGAATTTCCTCAATACGTTTTAAGGTTGACTTGTCAAATTTGCTGTTCACACCTTCGCCTGCCACGTAGTCTAAAGATCTTCGAGCGCATCGGCAATTTTCTTTGCCACTTTAAACATCTTCGTTTCATTCGGGTTGAAT
>JAEYXN010000070.1 GCA_023431285.1 Bacteroidota bacterium | reverse complement strand
GTTAGGGTCCTTATTATCGGAGGTGACGGGAAAGATTCAGTCGTTGATCAATCGCAGGTGCGGGGCCCTGGAAAGAAGACTGTTTTTTATGATGATGCGATTGGCAACGCTATGGTTACCCGCGGAGAGGCAAAAGATGAGAGGTCTTCCAATCCGGATGTTAACATTTACAACAGGAAGGCATTCCGTTATGACCGACTGGCGCCACTGATCTATGGAACGTTCAACCCGGATGATGGCTTGTTCTTTGGAGGAGGTGCACTTTATCAGAAGGAAGGATTCCGGAAAAACCCTTATGCCCAACGACACATCTTTCTGGCAAGCATTGCTCCGCGGACGAATTCATACAACTTCCTTTACAGAGGGGACTTCGTGGATGTGCTTGGAAAATGGGGTGTATCTGTCGATGCGGATCTGAAATCTCCGAATTACGTCAATAACTTTTTTGGTCTTGGTAACGAAACCATATTCGATCGTTCACTCGAGGACAACCCGGCGTATAACGTGGATGATGACATAGACTATTACCGTTTTCGTTTCGAAGAGAACAGGCTGAATGTTTATCTGACCCGCCGCCTCGGATCATCGATTTTTAGCATAGGCCCTGAGTTGCAAACTATCGAGGTTGAAGATGTTCGCGATGATAAGAACCGGTACATTCAGGATGTTTACGCCGCAGGGCTGGACTATAATCTTTTCGATGAATCCAATACGTATGCGGGGCTGGCGTCGAGCTTTGTGGTTGACGGCCGGAACAATCCGAGGTTGACCACCCGCGGTGCCTATCTCTCCTTATCGGCGCGGGCGATGAGTGGACTTGATTCCAGGGCCCACGATTTTCTTTCGGTTGAAGGATCGGTGTCCATTTACCATAGCTTCAATGCGCCAAAGTGGCTCACGTTCGCTATACGACTTGGGGCAGGGAAAACATTTGGTGAGCACGAATTTTATCAGTCTCAGGTATTGGGCGGAAGAACAGAGCTCAGAGGATTCCGTAAGACGAGATTCTACGGCGATAGCAAGGCCTTTGCGAATGCAGAGCTGCGTGTGAAACTTGCTTCAGTTCGAACTTATCTTTTTCCCGCCAGCTTCGGTCTTCTGGCATTTCATGACGTGGGACGCGTATGGTATGAGGATGCTGCTGGAATGGATCCTTCTGCCGCTTCCGGAGAATCATCTGAGTGGCATCGCGGCTTCGGGGGAGGATTCTGGTTCACACCGTTCAATTTGTCAGTGTTGTCGTTTGAAGTAGGCCACTCCCGTGAAAGCACGCTCGCGTATGTGCGGCTTGGCTTCTTGTTCTAAGTCCGGTCGAAACCGGCCGTGATTAATACCGATTTTGCTGTGTTCAACTTTAGGCCTACCTTTGCCGACTTAATTCACGTCCTTGAATCTTCTTTCTGCCGAAACTGTCTCTAAGACCTATAACGACAAGTGGTTATTTCAAAATCTAAGCCTCGGGATTTCCCAAGGTGAAAAGTTTGCACTGGTCGGTAACAACGGAGTTGGTAAATCAACTCTTCTCCGCATCCTCACGGGTGAAATTCAGCCGGACACCGGGAAGGTCAGCACACGCCAGGGTTTACGGATCGGTTTCCTGACACAGCAACCCACCGTCGCTGATTCGGTTACAGTGAAAGATGTGTTGTTCGACGACAAGAACGAGATCGCCAGAGTCGTCAAGGCTTACGAAGACTGCCTGCATCATCCCGATACGGATCCCGACCACATGCAGCAGGTTCTGGAAAGGATGGAAGAACTGAAGGCTTGGGACTACGAGGCCAAGGCTCATGAAATCATCGGTAAACTTGGTGTTCCTGATTTTGATAAGAAATTCGGTGAGCTTTCGGGGGGACAGAAGAAGCGAATCTTTCTTGCACAAATGCTGCTGATGGAACCTGAGCTTATCATCATGGATGAGCCCACCAACCATCTCGACCTTTCAGCGATCGAATGGCTGGAGAACTATCTCGCGGGCCAGAACATTACGCTGATCATGGTCACTCACGATCGCTATTTCCTTGATGCGGTCGCCACAGAAATCATTGAGATTGACCGCGGACAGTTGTTCAGATACAAAGGCAACTATGCATACTTCCTCGAGAAGAAAGCGCAGCGGGAGGAGATATTGAAAGCTGAAGTTTCGAAAGCGCGAAATCTTCTACGCAAAGAGCTGGAGTGGATGCGACGTCAGCCAAAAGCGCGAGGCACAAAGGCGAAGTACAGAATAGAGGCCTTTCATGAACTACAGGAAAAGGCAAGCCAGGATCTCCGCAAGGATAAGATGGAACTGGATATCAGTGAAGCACGTCAGGGCGGAAAGATTCTTGAGATCAATCATCTGAAAAAGAGCTTTGGTGAACTTCCCGTCGTCAACGATTTTTCCTATGTCTTTAAGAAACACGATCGGATTGGAATAGTAGGGAAGAACGGTGTTGGGAAATCAACCTTCCTCGACCTTATTACAGGAAAGACAAAACCCGATGCAGGCGAAATCGACAGAGGGATCACTACAAAGTATGGTTACTTTACGCAGGAAGCGATCACGCTCAATCCGGAGAATCGTCTGATCGAAGAAGTGAAGTCTATCGCGGAATTTATTACACTGTCCGATGGCTCACAGGTATCAGC
>JAEYXN010000272.1 GCA_023431285.1 Bacteroidota bacterium | reverse complement strand
ATCAGAAGATTGCGGGTCTCCAGCTTTCCAGTGAGGAGCTATATGAGGACATCAGACATTTTGAACTCATTCTCCTCGCGGCACGTGGCGATCTGCGCGGCCTTGCATCACAGATCAACAAAGGGATCACGTTTGATCAGCGACGTCAACTTGAAAAGATCTATTATACAGCGTTGTTGAATGAAGCTTCAGGTGATACTATAAACGCAGCGAAGAATTACAGGATTCTTTCCAGTTCCAATCCTTATTTCGAAGATGGCGTGATTGCTGCGTTTAATTACCTGAAAAAGCATAGCACAAACGGATTCGATGCGTACAACATCCTTGCTGAAGCGATTCAGATCAACAACAGCTCAATTCCTCTGTTGCAGGTTTACCAGGACGAAGCAGAAAGGCTTGGATTTGATGATTACGCAGCGGCTACGGCCCAGCGGATCCGCGAATTGAGATCGCGGGGCGCCAGGAACAGGTAGGGCCTCCGTTACTTGCGGCGGGCCTTCCGTGTTTTTGTTGCCTTCTTCCTGGTTCCGGCAGACTTCTTACCAGAGGCCTTCTTTGCTTTCTTATTGGCAGCGGCTTTCGCTTTCTTCTTTTCAGCTTCCTTCGCTTCCTCTTTCCAAAGCTTGATATTGGCGCGGATCACTTTCCAGTAGTCCTTACCATAGTCAACAAAGATCTCCGAACCTGCAGGAATGTCCGTCTTTGACTCGATGTAGGCACGGGTCCCATCGACAACGTAATCGGAATTATTCTTTATACCATTTACCTTGACAAGGCCACGGGCATCATTGGCGTAGCGCGCGAGAGCGCTTTTATGAGGCAGCGCATCAATGACATTATTCCGGTTGATGTAGAAAATATAGCCGTTCTTACCGTCTTCATCCTTCACATCTTTCCATGCGCTTCGCCGTCCTTTGTATTCGACAATGCGTGTTCCCTTCTTGATAAATTTCTTGGTGAATAGTCCTTTCCCTGAATCAGGGATTGAGGACTTCTTTACGTACAGTTGTTTTTCCAGCAGAGCCATTACTCGGTTTTCAATAAGCGCGTGAAGATAGAAGTTTTTAAGTTGTATAAAAACAATGCCCGGAGTTTTGGCATTTCTTCAGACGACACGAGCTATTGAGAACCGGCTCCGGCAAGGACAAACCGACACGAGCGCTCCTATATCGAAAGTTCCATCTCTTTAATCTTATTAAGGCGTCTCTCGATATAATCACCTACCCTTGTGATGATGTTTCCCTGTGGGTCTTCCCTTTTTGAGTACACGAATGGAAGAATGTTATAGAAAAAGATGTCATTATTCCTTCTGTCGACCAGAAGCTCGACTGAGCCGAGGTCGATGCCTGCCGTGCGAAGGATGTGTTCCGCTTCCCTGGTCACACTTTCGGAGGGGTCGCCTTCCTCGGAGTCCTGATTCAGGATCGGGAGTCCATCCTGCGTGTATACCTTCCGTGAGGAAAGGATATGACCGTTGAGGATGTCCAGCCGCAGGATGTAACCACCTTTGGGTTCAATGAGTTCCTGTAACAGCCAGGGGTCCGATCCGATCCGGATCTGCTCAGAAAAGATGGCATCGATCACAGTGTCTACGGAATCAAAGCGTAAGATCCTGCTTGCTGTTCCTGCCGTATTTGATTTGAGAACAATAGGAAACGCTACTGCATGGAGGCTTCTGATGAGAGAATCGATTGTACCCACGAACAGTGTCCTGGGATGTCTGACGTTAAGAGAAGCGAAATGAGAAATCTGCCGGGCACGATTGGTCAGGATCTCCAATGCATGAGACCCGTTAATGATCCGACCCTGCCGGACGCGGAACATAGACGATTCAAGATGACGCGTATACAGGATCAGTGATTTCACGAATGAACTATCGAATGGAAATCCGGGAAGACCACCGAGGTCATTATACACAAGACTAAATTCCCGGAACCGTTCCGAAGAATCAAATGCAATATGACGAGGGTCGATGCTTACCACTGGGATATCCCGTCCCCATAGTTCTGCTACAGCAGGATTAAATTCAGTTTGCTGATCGTGTATGACGGCTATTGGCTTTTCTGCGAGAAGGCTCATAAGATTTCTTGTTAATGGTTGTAGTGATCCGTCCTAAAGCGGATTAACTGAGAGGGTAACGCCATAGTGTACGTATTGGCTTGCACCATCACGGAACACATCCCGGGGATCTACCTTAATCAGGAGATGAAACAGGAGTTAGTTCGGTACGGCGATGAGGGAATTGTATACCCTGGCGCTTTCAGAGCGGTACTTCTCTTCAAATGCCATGACTTGCTTTAGCGCAGATTTAAAAACCTTTTCCTTTCGAAGAAGGGATCCTGTGTTGAGAAGATAATCTTTGAGTGCGGCAAAGTCTGCTTCGTTCACATCGGCTTCTACCAGGCGTGCATCACGATCGTAGGTGAATTGAAAGTGACGGAGGCGATGAAATTCAAGAAGCCCTTTGAGAAGAGCGAACTCGCGAGCATCGCCGTTCACGGACAGGGTGATGCGTATACGATTGCTATATGCAAATACTGATGCTGACTTGATGAATGAAAGCTCCTGCTCCAGTTGAGCGACGATCTCACCTACGTACGTTGAAACTGTGGTGATGGAGAATGATTTCGGATTATATGAGAAAAGATTGTCCACTGAGGACACTGTTGCTACTTGTGCCATGTTAAATAAGAATTTGAAAATGAGAAATAATTGTGTCGAAGAGATGCGTTAACAAGAACAGCAACAACAACAATCGCGGGTGAGTGGACGAAGAGATTTTTTCATGAGCGTGTCATTTATATTTCCTAAATGTGTTAGGCAGAATTTAGCACCTTATCCACGTCAGCGAACAGGTTGCAATAGGATCAGCGAGTCTGCTCTCTCCCCTATTCTTTATAAATCGTTACAAACATAGTTTAAATATCTACTAAAACAATAGATATTAAAATAAATTCATTCCATTCTGAGACATCTAAAGCTAAAAATCTGATCAGACTTCTCTATCAACCGATTGCATGATGTTTATTCAGAAAAAACATTTGATCGCAGCTATAAACAATATCGATATTTGATCTGCGTTATTCGACCTTATCTATTATGAACCTACAGCAGCTGGAATATATTGTCGCTCTGGACATCCATCGTAATCACGCGAAAGCGGCGAGGGCCTGCAATGTTACTCAACCGACATTAAGTATGATGGTGAAGAAACTGGAGGATGAGCTGGGTGCCAAAATATTTGATAAGTCTCAGCCGCTGAAGCCTACGCCCTCCGGCGAGTTGATCATCTCGCGTGCGCGGATTGTGCTGCAGGAGATCCGGAACATGAAAGAATTTATCCGCGACGAGAAGGATTCAATAGAAGGTGAGTTCCGGCTCGGGGTGATTCCAACGCTCGCGCCTTACCTGCTTCCACGTTTCCTGAATGCGTTTCTGGCCGAACACCCTGGAACATCATTCACAGTTACAGAAATGCAAACCGAAGAGATTATCCGACTGCTGAAGACAAACAGACTTGATGTCGCGATCCTTGTCACGCCGCTTGAAGACAAAGAGATTCGTGAGATCCCCATTTTCTACGAGCCGATTCTTCTTTATACTTCCCAGAATCTGAAATACTTCCAGCAGGAAAAGATTAATCTTAAGTCGCTCTCATTTGATAACCTGCTGCTTCTTGAGGAGGGACATTGTTTCCGCGGACAGGTGGAGAGTCTTTGTCCTTCCCGCGACAAAAAGATTAACAGTCAGCTGAATTATCAGAGCGGTTCATTTGAAACGCTCAAAGCTATGGTTGACAATAATTATGGCTATACGCTCATTCCGGAGCTGGCGGTGAATGCAAAGAATAAGCATGTCAAACATTTTGTGTCGCCCGAGCCCGTGAGAGAAGTCAGCCTCGCGGTGCACAACGGATTTGTGAAGGAGATGTTGCTGGTGAAGTTACGTGATGCAATTCTGAAGGCTATACCTCCGCACTTCAGGAAGAATGATAAGTATGTGCGGGTGAGATGGAAGTGATGACATTCCGCAAGCGTGACAACTTTCGGCAAGGGTTTTGTGTCTAACAATTGAAAATACATTATATGCGAAAGATTTTTCTACTGGCCCTGACGCTTACTTCTGTAACAGCGTGGGCCCAAATGCAGGAAACATTCAAAGGAGAGCACTTTATTGAAGTATCGGGTGTGGCTGAAACCGAAGTGGCTCCTAATGAGATTACATTTCTGATCACACTTCGTGAGTTTGAAGAGAATAAGAATAAGGTTCAGCTGGAGAAACTCGACCAGGAATTCCTGAAAGCGTTGCAGGCTTCGGGCATTGACAAGAAGCGACTTACCCTGGCGGATGCGGGTTCTAAGCTTTCAAAGGTTACCAAGAAAGACAAAGATGCTTTTCGTGAGAAGTCGTATCAGCTTGTGTTGAATAGCGCTGCTGAGGTCGAGAAGTTTCTGGAGAAGCTTGAGCCTGTCGAGGTGAGTGAATTGGTGCTGACACGCGTTCACCACACAGATATGGAAAAGATAAAGCTCGATACAAAGGTGAAGGCGTTGCAGGCTGCGAAAGCAAAGGCGGATGCGCTGCTAAAGGGAATAGGCTCGGAAGCAGGGAAGCCATTGATGGTGCGGGAATGGGATAATGAACCGGTGCAGCCATACAATATGACAGCAAACGTAAGGATGAAAAGCCAGATGATGGAAAGTGATGCGGCAGAAGGGTCAGGACCGGAGTTTAAGAAGATCAGACTGAGAGCTCAGGTGACAGCTCAGTTCGAAATCAAGTAATTCATAACAATTTATTTCAAAAAGAGACTGCCTTTCGGCAGCCTCTTTTCCTCCCCAACATATATAGCACGGAAAACTCCGTAACTAACACCTCAACTCAAATTTCTCTTTCTGGAAAGGTTGACTTTGCACCTGCCTCATCCGACAGATTAGTTTCACCAGAAGGTGACTCGCCGGATGGACTGTTCATATTCCGTTTCTGCGGCTGATCAGGTTGGCCTGGTCTTGTGCTTCGTCCGCGGAGGCGGTATTCTTCATTGACCGTGCGTCCAACGATATGGCTACGCAAGCGTGTTGTGCCTGTTGGACTCACGTCAGACTGTGAAGCTGCTATATCTGATGTCGTGGCACCAGTCTGAAGCTCATTGTCCACTTCCACAGCGCCACTTTCATCGAGGATGTCCCTTGCGCGCTCAGCTTCTAAAGCCGACTCCGCATGAACAGAGACAATACATGTTTTTCTTCCAATTTCGGCGAAGCGTTCTGCGTCTTCTTTGTTATCAAACAGATTACGGAAGAACCGTCCGATGCTGTCGCCTTTGCCTTCTTCATAGTCAAAGCCCTTTCGGTCGCGGATCGTGTCTTCGTTCAGAATGTTTTCATCATTAAGAGATCCTGATGTAGTTTCAGGATACCGGCTTTCGTCACCCACTTCATAGGGAGATTCATTTCCCTGTGGGGTGGTATCGGCAAGAGAACGTTCTATGCTGTTGTTACCGGTGAAGTCGATATCTGCATCAGAAATTCCAGCTGCGCGAAGTTTATCGAGTGCATAACCGGCCTCAGCCTCGTTGTTGAAGAATCCGATAATTGTTTGTCTCATTTGCCTATAATTTTAAATGTTCAATTAATCCCATTGAGTCAGGAAAGACTAATCAACATGTCTTTTACTGCCCGTCCATCATTCCTCTCTTCATATCAACTAAACACATTGATGGTCGGAGTAATCAAAACTGAGACGACACCTGGTTCTGAAGTGGAAGCGACCTAACATTAAACATCACCGCACAAACCTGATCTTCCATTCATCTCCAAAAGTGTCTATCCTAATTATGATCTGCATTAGCGGCATCCTGACCGCCTTTCCCGCTCATATGGAAATATTTTCAATCATGGCGATTGGAATAAAACCGATACCGTGCTTTAACGGCGTGTTACCCATTGAAAGTGTAGAAATACTTCATCGCATATCAACGTAGTGGATACACGCATAAGAAATTTGATAATGATTACCACATTTAGTTTGGAAAACGGAGAGGCTGTTGACCTGAAAAAGCGGGGCATGGATAAATCCTAGTATAGATGTCCTGGTAAGAGTTACTGTAAGAACCACGTCTGGGTTAACTCTCGTAGCCCAGGGAGCGTCACTTCGTCTAGGCTGTCGAAGCATGCCTCATGTATAGGTGGGTTACGTAGAGGTTTCCTGATCGTTTGAGATGGGTCAACCGGCTTCGTCGTGAGCGAATCCCTGTTGCTCACCCTCGAACTTGCTGATGTAAGTTTTGACGGTGAACTCCCGCCGATCTTTGAGGCGCTGTGACGAATTTGCTGGTCGTCTAAGTCTTAATCTATGGTCTTTCATTCCCGGCATCTTTTCGTCGGATTTTTCTGTCTTCTATTCTTCGCGGCGGGTGCCCAGACCGGGGACGAGCTCGTTGCATTATTCAAGGCATCCGTAAAGGACCGGGATTATGCTAAGGCCTCTATGCTTGGTTACGAACTCGGGAAGTCCCTTAACACCCAGGGCAAAACAGACGAGGCAAAGAAATATCTCAAGGAGTCGGCTGGTTATGCATCCAAGTCAGGGTTGCGCGCACAAGAGCTTGCCGCGACGAACCTTCTCGCCACCCTCAACTACAAGAGTGGCAACTATTCTCAGGCTGCAGAGCTATTCCCGCACGTCAGCACACTCGCCACAGAGCTTAATAGTCCGGAGCTCGCTATCGAAGCCTTTGTACTGCAGGGAAAATCCTTCGGTGAACTGAAGCGCAATAAGAAAAGCATTGAAGCCTTTAATAAAGCGCTTAGCCTATCCGTTAAGAACAATCTTCGAGAAGAGCAGCTGCAATGTTATCAGCTGTTGTCGGAATACCACCTGCGTTCGGGAGACAAAGAAAAAGCAGCTGAATTCAGCAAGCTTCGTACATCACTGATGAAACTTCAGGATGACGAACGTCAGGCTACTGCTCAGCTGACGCACCTCAAAGAAGAAATCGAGAATGAGAAAGACATCTCGCGGGATCGGGAGAGAAAGCTTGAACATGTTCAACGTATACTTTCCAGGAACGCCGATTCACTCGAATCCGCCAATCGCAATCTGCATGTAGTGGAAGAATCGCTGAAAGAGCTGGAGGTAATCAATGAGCAGCGTCAACTTGAAATAGAATTATTAAGCAAGGACAAAGAACTTTCTACTCTTAGAATAGAAGAGCAAAACGCAAAGCTTGAGAACGAAGCACTTTTCCGAAACTTCATTCTTGCCGTCATCGGACTCGGAGCAACGCTGGCGCTGGTAGTTTTCTTCAATAGCAGAAAAACGAACGCGATCAACAAGAAGCTTGACCTTCAGAACAAGAACATTAAAAGCAGTATCAACTACGCGAAGCGGATCCAGGAAGCGATGTTGCCGAAAACCACTTTTGAGGAAAAGGCCTGGAAAGAATCATTCATCGTATTCAAGCCGCGCGACATGGTTAGCGGAGACTTCTACTGGTTCGCAAAGACCAGCGGCGACCTTGCGTTCGCGGCAATTGATTGTACCGGACATGGTGTTCCTGGTGCGTTCATGTCGATGATCGGAATTAATTCTCTGAACAG
>JAEYXN010000249.1 GCA_023431285.1 Bacteroidota bacterium | reverse complement strand
CTTTGGGAATCCCCTGAGCTTAAAAACTATTTTCGTGATGATGCCCAGCGTGCCTTCGCTGCCGCACATCAGCTGCGTAAGATTGTAGCCGGTAGAATTTTTGAGAACATTCGCTCCTGTCCAGATGATCTCACCGGTGGGTAGCACTACTTCGAGGTTGATCACGTAGTCGCGCGTCACTCCGTATTTAACAGCTTTGGGGCCGCCACTGTTTTCGGAGACGTTGCCTCCGATAAAGCAGGACCCACCGCTTGCCGGGTCAGGAGGGTAGAACAGTCCCTTTTCTTTGACGGCATTTTGAAACACTTCTGTGATGACGCCTGGCTCTACCGTTGCCTGCAGATTCAATTCATCAATCTCAAGAATTTTGTTAAACCTTTCCATCGATAAGACCACACCGTTATGGACTGGAAGCGCGCCGCCGCTCAGTCCCGTTCCACCGCCCCTTGGAGTAACAGGAACTATGGCTTCATTGCAAATCTTCATGATCTGCGAGATCTGCTCTGCCGTAGCGGGCTTAATGACGACGTCGGGTAAGAAGGAGAAGTCTTCGGTCTCGTCATGGGCATAATGTGCGCGGCGCTCTTCATCGGTTATTATGAATTCTTTACCGACAATCATCTCAAACTGGCTCACCAGGTCGGCGGAGACTTCTGCGAATGGCATGGAAATGGTATATTTGGCAATTACTTTTTAAACTACGATCTATGGTCGCATTTTTTCAGCTCAAAAGTAATCAAAAGCGTTTTCTTCAGTTTGCTTTATGTCTTACCGTTTTTCTCGTTTCGTGCGGATCTACGAAAAAGATATCGGCGCATGATGAGAAAGTACACCGGGTCATCGCATCGGCCCGAAGCTATATTGGTACCCCGTACAGATACGGGGGCACAACGCGGACGGGAATGGACTGCTCCGGTCTCCTCATCAATGCTTTTAATTCCATTGATGTTAGGCTTCCGCGTAGTTCTGCTGACCAAAGCAAGGTCGGACGCGAGGTAGATATGAAGGACCTTCAACCTGGCGATCTTGTCTTTTTTGCAACGGGCAAAAAGAAGAGGACGATCACACATGTGGGCATGGTCACCGAAATCAAGGACAAGAAGAATGTGAAGTTTATTCATGCCTCTTCGAAGGTGGGCGTCGTGGAAGTCAACATTTACTCTGATTACTATCAAAAGAGCTATCGGGGTGCCCGGCGCGTTATCGAATAATAAAAGATTTCCTTAGATTCATTCCTTCATGCGAAGGTATGACTACCCGAAGAAAATTTCTTAAATCTGTCGCAGCGAGCTCTGCATTGCTTGCGACAGGACCTTCTGTCTCCGGATCTGCGAGTTCGGGGCAACCGATCATATTATCTACATGGGATTTTGGCATGGCTGCAAATGCTGAGGCCTGGAAGATTCTTTCCTCGGGCGGCTCTGCTCTGGATGCAGTGGAAGCGGGTGCAAGGGTTACCGAGTCGGATGTCAATATCACCACTGTTGGATATGGCGGGTTCCCCGACCGTGACGGGTTTGTTACGCTTGATGCGAGCATTATGGATGAAAAAGGTAACTGTGGATCAGTTGCCTGTATAGAGCACATTGAACATCCAATCAGCGTAGCACGTGCCGTGATGGAGAAAACACCTCATGTCCTGCTCGTGGGTAATGGCGCGTTGCAGTTTGCACTGGAGAATGGTTTTAAGAAAAAGGATCTTCGAACTCCCAAAGCTGAGAAGGCGTTGGCTGAGTGGCGGAAGAAGTCGGAGTATAAGCCTGTGATCAACATAGAGAATCATGATACGATCGGACTAATTGCACTTGATTCGAAGGGCAATCTTTCGGGGGCGTGCACGACGAGCGGGATGGCGTTCAAGATGCATGGTCGTGTTGGTGATTCACCGATTATCGGAGCTGGCCTCTATGTGGACAATGAAGTAGGTGCAGCTACATCAACCGGAGTTGGGGAAGAGGTTATTCGCATAGTAGGGTGTCATCTTGTTGTCGAGCTGATGCGCCAGGGTATGCCACCTCGCGACGCATGTAAAGAGGCGGTGAGTCGCATTCTGAAAAAGAATCCTTCAAAGGCAAAGGATATGCAGGTTGGATTTCTCGCATTGAACCGTCTCGGACAATACGGTGCGTTTTGTTTGCAGAAGGGGTTTACCTACGCGGTCCGCGATTCGTCAGGAAGTAAACTAATGGATGGGGAGAGCCATTTCAACTGATGACACTGGAAGTTGTTGTGTATAACATAGAATCGGCTCTTCGCGCTATCGACGGCGGGGCAGATCGTCTGGAAGTTTGCGCGGACCCGGGAGCAGGAGGTTGTACGCCATCACCTGGAACGGTCGAGGTCATTCGCCAGAATTCAGGTATTGATGTATATGCGATGCTTCGTCCCCGCGCCGGAGATTTTCTCTACACCAGCTATGAATTTCATGCAATGAAGCGGGACCTCTCGCATTTTCAGCGCCTGAGCGTGGACGGCGTGGTGTTTGGTATTCTCACTGAAGACGGGCACATCGACAAAAAGAGATGTGCAGAGTTGATCCAGCGCGCGCGGCCATTGAAAGTTACGTGTCACCGCGCATTCGACAGAACTGTAGATCCGTTTGCTGCGCTGGAAGATTGTATTGAAGTTGGTTTTGACCGAATACTTACCAGTGGCCAACGAAACACAGCGATTGAAGGGGTTGAGCTTATTGGGAAATTGTGCGAGAAAGCCGCGGGCCGAATTTCCATAATGGCGGGTTCAGGCGTGAATGAAAACAACGTAAAAGAGATTGTGGCATCCACTGGAATTCAGGAGATACATTTTTCGGCTGCAACGTACCGCCCATCCGCCATGAGCGCACAAAATACGGCGATACACTCAATGGGCTCCGATACTGTAACCGAATTCAATGTAAGAACGGTGGATAGTGAAAAGATTCGCATCATCCGGTCGCTTACCGAGTCCATCGGTCGACGGTAACGGCTGTAAATCATTGTTTCCGCCGAGATACCTGGACTCACCTCCACCGAACGCGTTTTTCGGTTATCTTGCTTCTTTCCATCTATTATGAGAGCATTAGCAAGCGCGTTGTTACTTACAATTGCGCACTTTGTGGCAGGACAGGTTCGCATCAATGAAATTTGCGCAGCGAATGGTGATCTGGTATTCGATCCAAACTTCACCGATTTTCCTGCCTTTGTTGAGTTGTATAATGCCGGTTCTACCTCCGTTAACCTCACTGGTTATACGTTGTCTGACAAACCCGATTCGCCTGGTAAATGGACCTTTCCCACAGGCACCACCATCGCAGCCAAAGGTTATCTGATGATCTGGTGTGATGATCGCAATACAGGTCTCCATACAAATTTCGACCTCGACCCGGATGGGGAATCAGTGGTGCTTACCAATGCTTCGGGAACGCAGGTTGATCGCATTGATTTTCCTCTGCAATATGTCAACGTAACCTACGGAAGACTAAGTGACGGCGGAGGTACGATCAATTACATGGTTTCTCCAACCCCTGGTGCGTCCAACCTTGGGCCTACCGGTGTGAATGTGCTGCAGGCTCCGCAGTTCTCGCTGGAGCCAGGACGCTATTCTTCAGCGCAAACGCTGAGCATAGTGCCGGCATCAACAGATGATGAGATACGATATACGATCGATGGATCAGAGCCAACCGCGGCTTCTCCGAAATATACTGCGCCGGTTCAATTGACAAAGACGACTACGGTGAAGACAAAAGTCTATCGGACAGGCTACCTGCCAAGCGAAACAGATATAAGAACCTTCTTTATCAATGAACGCAGTTTCTCTTTACCTGTCATCTCTATTTCAACGACTCCCGCCTATTTCTTTGACAATACGATCGGCATCATGGTGGATGGAACGAATGGAGTTTCCGGACCATGCATGAATCAGCCGAAGAACTGGCACCGCGACTGGGATCGCCATGGTGTGGTGGAGCTTTACTCGCGTAGTGGTGAGAAACTATTTGGGCAACATGTGGATATCAGGATTCAGGGTGGATGTAGCAGAAACAATCCTCAGAAGTCTCTTGTACTCCGGGCGCGGGACAAGTTTGGAGGAAAGACGATGGAATACGAATTCTTCAAGACCAAAGAGATTAACGACTATGGTGCCGTAGTATTGAGAAATGGTGGTAATGACTTTTACTACGCTATGTTTCGTGATGGGTTGATGCAATCCATTCCGATCGGACAGATGGATATCGACTATCTGGCTTTCGAGCCTTCCGTCGTTTTTATCAATGGAAACTATTGGGGGATTCAGAATATCCGTGAAAAAGTAGATGGTGATTACATCGAAGCCAATTTCGGTGTCGACAGCGATGATGTGGATATCATGGAAACCTGGGGGGCTGTGATTGAAGGAACGTCCGCGAGATGGAATATGTACATTGACAGTCTGCAAAGGATTCAGCGAAACTCACCTGAGGCGTTTGCTTTTATGAATCGTTACATCGATGTTCAGAATTTCGTAAACTATCTCGTGGCGGAGATCTACTATGCTAACACAGACTGGCCGGGAAACAATGTAAAGTATTGGAGGCAACGCTCAACGAACGGTAAGTTTCGCTGGATATTCTGGGATCTGGATTTCGGCATGGGGTTGTACAACGACCGCAGCTATCCCACACATCCGACGCTCGAGTTTGTCACCGATCCTGATAATACCGAATGGCCAAATCCTTCCTATTCTACCCGTCCCATTCGTCTCGCGCTGGAGATCCCTCAGTTCAGAGAGAGGTTTATTCAAACATTGACTACCTCGCTTGGAACGACCTTTAAGGCGGAACGTGTGATTGGAATGATCGATGAGTTTCAGAATAATATTAAAGACGAATTTCCATATCACGCCCAGCGATGGGGATTGAATGCTGGTACCTGGAATTCCGAAGTGGAGCGCATGCGTAATTTTGCCCGTCAACGGAATGACTACCTGCTTAGACACGTCGCGGAGTTTTTTGATCTTGGAGATAATGTACGATTGAATGTCGCCACATTCCCTGCAGGTGCTGGCGCTGTAGAATTGAATGGCATAACCAATCCAAGTGTGAACAATGCCTTATATTTTGAGAACCTGCCTTTCAGGGCGGCTGCGGTTTCTGAGCCTGGTTATAAGTTCTCCCATTTTAAGGTTCGAAAAGTAGCTGCTACGAATGAACAATTCTTAGGTAAGGCTGAGACGTGGCGTTATCATGATGGCGGCATTCTTCCAGCTGCAGACTGGATGAATTCCGAATACAATGATGCGACCTGGAAGGAGGGGCCTGCAGAACTCGGCTATGGAGACAGTGATGAGGCAACTGTAGTCAGTTACGGTCCGACGTACGCTAACAAGTATCCCACCACATATTTCAGGAAAGCTTTTACAGTCGCGGATACCGTTGGATTATCGGAGCTATTTGGGTCCGTTCTCTTCGACGATGGAGTGATCGTTTATTTGAATGGCAAGGAGGTCTACAGACAAAATATGCCTGCGGAGCCTGTTACTTACTCTACTTATGCATCTGCGAACCAAATGTCAGAGAATGCTTTCTTCCCGTTCACGATTCCTAAAGGAGCAATATTACCAGGACGGAATGTCATAGCTGCGGAGGTGCACCAGCTCAGCGCGACAAGCTCCGATCTCAGTTTTAACTTCGCATTGTCGGCAATCCGGTCGGGAGAAGCAACGGAGGTAACGATAAATTCACCGATGATTGAGGATATCGCCAATAGCGACGTGACTATTGAGGCGTATTTTGTTCCTGCAACGCGCGTGTCCGGTCTTGTGATCAATGAATTTACTGCTGAGAATTCAACTCTTGAGGATGAATATGGAGAGACCAATGACTGGATTGAAATCTATAATGCCGGCAGTGCAGCCATTGAGCTTGGTGATCTCTTTGTAACAGATCAGCTTTCTAGTAAGATGAAACACCGGATCCGCAGAAGCAAAGATGGCAGCACGATCATTGAGCCTGGGGCGTATAAACTGCTGTGGGCCGATGATGATGTCGAACAGGGACCGCTTCATCTTGGATTTAAATTATCTGCTGATGGAGAAGAGATAGGAATTTTTCAGAAGATCGGCGCTGTGGCGGAGAAAATAGACGAAGTAGTTTTTGAGAAACAGATTCTCGGTACAACGTTTTCGCGTATCCCGAATATTACGGGCGATTTTACATTGACAAGTATAGCCACACCGTTAGCACCAAATCAGTTTGACGTTCCCACATCTGTAGAAGATGAATCGTATGATGGGGTCCGGATGTTTCCTAATCCGGTGTCTGATCTGTTAAAGATAGAATCACCGGATGGCAGACCGATGCGTATAGAGTTGATCGGGACATCCGGAAAGGTAATCAGGAGCGTAGAGAACTTTCAGTCGGGTGATGAGCTCTCGTTAAGCGGAGAGGGGAGTGGACTTTATCTTGTGAGGATCAAGACTGGAAAGAAGACCGTGGCGCGTAAGATCATAAAGAGATAACACTGGATTGGAATTCGTATTTATTGAAAAAGGAAAAGGGCAGTTTGCACTGCCCTTGTTCCCAACAAACCTAACCTAATCTAACACTATTCGCTTCGTTTGGCATTGATCGGGAATGATCCGAACTGCCCGACAGTCATATTTCCGTTGAACTGATTTTCGTTGATAGTTCCTTTCACTGTAATAACCATTGAGTTGCCACCGCGGCTTATTTCATAACTAAAGCTCAGTTCGTTTCCATTCAGCGCGACATCTTTAAGAGGAGTTTCGGTATTAAACCGGGTGTTGCTGATGGTTCCGCCAAGCACATCGTTCTCTTTCGTGATCACAATGTTGCCGTCTCCACCCTGAGGGGATTCGATGGTGTACGCCCAGGTACCCTCTGCATTCACAACGGCATCCGTATCTGCTTTGGTCATCTTAGCGTTGGGTACTGTGACAGGTGCAGCGCCTCTTCCGCCTCCGCCATTAAACCCACCTCTTCCGCCTCCACCATTACCTCCACCACCTGATGGATTTGCCGCTCCGGCATCCATGCTGCCATTGTCGCCAGCTTCTTTAAGGTCGTCATTGTTGATTGACCGACGACGACTGGAACGTTGATCCATGCTCATCTTTCCGATGCGATAACTGACGTTGACGCGGAAGCTGAAATTGTTCATGTGATTCACGTTGTACTGATTAACCTGTGGTGATTCTGTACGTCCTTCCATTCTGAGTGATTTCTGCAGGAAGTTCTCTATACCAAAACCAACGCTACCCTTCTTTTCATTGAAATCTTTACGGAGGCCCACTGAGTACATCCGGAAATTCCCCTGATATCCCTGGAGTGTGACATTCTTTCCGCGACCGAAGCCGAAGAATTGAGCTGCCCAGTTTTTACCAAGATCATAGCTACCAAAGATTCTTCCGCTCACTACTAATCCTTCGTTGCTGGCAGCGTATTGAGGATCATTACTGTTGTTATTAAGAGATGCATAATAAACATCACCACCACCATTCAGCATCAGCTTTCCGATATTCACGCTGGCGAAGAGACTCATACCGTACGCGCTCTCGCTTCCGATGTTCGCGTACGTTGTACGGATCGAAGTTTCTGTTTCAGAGATCGGTTTGAAGATCACAGTATCGCGCAGGCTTTGGATGGCATCATTCGTATTGCGCACAAAGCCAGTGAAGTTCAAACTTGTCCCTTTTATGAATGTGCTGTACCCTAACTCGTAGTTGTTTGTATATTCCGGATCGAGATAAGGATTACCGATAGTAAAGTTGTTGTTGTTCTGAAGCTGTGGGTTCGGGTTCAGGAAACGTATAGAAGGGCGTTGAATACGACGGTTGTATGACGCCTTCACAGTCTTGCCGTTCTTGAATTTCTTGGAAACATTGAAGCTTGGTACAATAACACCATAAGAAGGAATCTCGATATCAGTCTTGCTTTCGCCAGTCTCCTGGGAAGTTCCGCCGATCGTAGTGTATTCATACCGTGAGCCCGCCTTGAAAGCATATCCGCTGGCGAGGTTCAAAGTATATGCAAGGTATCCCGCCATTACATTCTGATCGTATGAAAGATTGCTGTTGGCGATTGTACCCCCGGCGACATTGCTCGTCACCTTTCTCAGGATATTCTTTGCGCCAATTTCAAGGATCTGATTGGAACTGATAGGCGTCACATAGTCAGCCTGGATGGTCATTTCCTGGTTGTAGCTGTCGTTATCATTTTCGCGTGAGAAGCCTTCTCCGCTCAGAAGCTGATTCAGGAAGTAGTTGTTGTTATTGTTTTTGCTGTATTGACCCTGGAAGCTAAGCTCACGGCCCTGTTTCTCGTACAAATGTGTATACGTAAGGCTGGCATCTATAGAGTTTGCGCGATCTTCGCTGCTGATCTTTGACAAAGAAGAAGTGACCAGATCTCCGAGCTGATTGAATCTTTCGAACAGGAAGTCATTCTGATAGCGTTCAGATTGTCTCAAACCAAAACGAACAGAAGACGCTATGAAGTTTCGTTCATTGATATCATAGTCGAGTCCAAGCGTGTAGTTTCCGAATAATCCGCTGTTTTCTGTCGACGCGGTCTGAATCTGTCTGTCTCCCGTCATCGGGAATACAGTTTCGTTATACGATTTACCGGTGACGTTGTAGGTAGACCGCCCCCAGCCACCAAGAGACACACCAAGCTTCTTGCGGCGGTAGTTTCCATTCAGGCCAAGGTTCGAACCGCGAAGGCCGACACCGGCATCTACGTTCAATGTTAATCCTTCAAGACTATTTTTCTTGGTGATAATGTTAATGATCCCTGCGGACCCTTCTGCGTCATAGCGCGCCGATGGTGATGTGATCACTTCAACGCTTTTTATCTGATCCGCGGGGATTTGTTTCAATGCATCAGCAATGTTTGCTGCAATAATGGTAGATGGTTTGTTGTTGATGAGAACCTGAATGTTCTGGTTACCACGAAGGGAAACATTCCCGTCTAGATCGACTGTCAGCATCGGAACCCGCTTCAGGACATCTGAGGCATCACCACCTTTTGAAGTTGCGTCGTTTTCAGCATTGTAAACCGTGCGGTCGACGCGTTCTTCGATCAATGGCTTCTGCGCTTCAACAACGACTTCATTCAGCATAGATGAAGTGTCACCGATCTTGATTGATCCAAGATTAATATCATTGTTCGATGAAGGGATAGTTACCTTTATCGTTTTGGTGGAGTATCCGATAAAGGAAACAACTACACGATAGGAGCCGGGTGTGATTTTCTTAATTTCAAATCTACCTTTGTCATCACAGACCGCTCCGTTAACAGGCTTATCAGAATCTCCCTCCATCAACGCAACTGTGGCGTATTCAACCGGCTTGTTCGTCGCGGAGTCGAGCACCACACCAGTGATACTTCCATCGCTGAAAGACATCGGTTGTGGTCCCTGCGCCATCGAAGGCAGGCTTAGGAGGATAAGAACGATTAAAGCATACAACTTTCTCATAGAATATTTGAATGTTAAAAAATGGTTAGAACTCGGAATCAGACAGCACACATAATCCAACGACAAAGAAAGGCAATTGTTAGGGGCGTTCTGACGCTAATCGATTGTTCCATGTAATCCATCGACACTTCCGGCTGATTTTCGACTATTCCGAAAGGTAGAACTCATTGGGGTATTCAGTCGATGAAATTGTACTAACGGCCGAAAAGCGTTAAGGATTGTTCGATCTACATATGTCAATGTGTAATTTGCCGTACGTCAATTTTAACAATGAAGTCACTCTTTGCACAGCGAAAGGAATTGTGGGTCCACCTGGCTTTCTGGCTGGTGTACCTTTCCTTCAATTTTTATCAGATTTCTGTTTTTCAACGGAGGATAGATAATTTTAACTGGACAATGGGATCTGCTCTCATTGGTAGTCATTTTATTCTCACGCTTGTTATCGCCTACTTCAATTATTTCTTTCTCCTCCCACGTTTCCTGGAGCGCAAACGTTGGATGCCCTATATTCTTGAATTTATTGTGCCGTTCGCAATCATCGTTTTTCTGCGGGTGGTTGCCCAACGCTATATCACCGACGGCTATAGCCACCAGGAGCGTTATTTTTACACATCCACTTTTATAGTTCATACTGCTGCCATTACGCTCTTCATTACTGCCTTCATCAGCCTGCTGAAGTTTGTAAGCGACTGGTTTGAAATCGAAACCATTAAAAAGGAAGTTCAGAATGAAAAGCTGACCGCGGAGCTTGCATTCCTCAAAGCTCAGATTAACCCACACTTTCTCTTCAATACGCTAAACAATCTTTATTACCTGGCTTACTCCAAGTCGGAAAACACAACAGAGGTAATTTCAAAATTATCGCAGGTGATGCGTTATATGATCTACGATGCAAATCATGAACGGGTACTTCTGGAGAAAGAAGTTGAATACATGCAGAACTACATCGACCTTGAGAGGCTTCGGTTGAACAATCAGATCCCGATCAATTTCAACGCCGAAGGGAATGTTGCAGGCGTGGAGATAGCGCCGTTGATTCTTATCACTTTCCTGGAGAATGCCTTCAAGCATGGTGTGACCACATCCAACCCTGATGCCTTTGTAAATATATCGATGCAGGTATCTCCCGATCGTTTGAAGTATTCAGTTGAGAACAGCAAAGCCAGGAGCGCTGCGGAAGACAATGGAGGGAAGTCGGGAATTGGGTTGACCAATGTCAAGCGTCGGCTGGAACTGATGTATCCTGAGAAACATTCTTTGAAGGTTGAGGATGGTAAGGACAAGTACTATATTCAACTTGAAATAAAACTCAATTGAAATGCTGCAATGCCTTATCGTCGAGGACGAGCCACTGGCCAGGAACCTTTTGAAGGATTATGTGGCGAAGGTTCCGGATCTTCACCTCGTCGATGCATGTGCCAGTCCGTTGGCTGCTCTTGAAATCCTCAGGCGTGAGCATGTAGACATTCTTTTTCTGGATATTCAAATGCCGGAAATAACGGGCATCTCCTTGTTAAAGACTTTGCAGAAGAAACCGTTCGTGATTCTTACAACGGCATATTCACAGTATGCACTTGAAGGT
>JAEYXN010000241.1 GCA_023431285.1 Bacteroidota bacterium | reverse complement strand
GTGTTGAGTAGCATTTTTACGTGTAACCCTTTCGTGGCAATAAAATCATCCAGCTCATCCCGTTCAATCCGATCGCTGCAGCCGGGATCAATCACCACGCATTCCAGAGTGTCATCGTAAACAACGTAAGTGTTTTCAGCGAAAGGATTGAATTCAAATTTCTGAATCTGCAACATGACTTAGCTATTTAAATGAAATGAGTCTTGAGTGCGATTGCTCCCAAGACTCATCAACTATAATTCTAATTTCTAGAGATGGATCACTTCGCCATAGGCGGCAGCAGTTGCCTCCATCACGGCTTCGCTCATCGTCGGGTGTGGGTGCACCGTCTTGATGATCTCATGCCCTGTTGTTTCCAGCTTTCTCGCAGCAACAACTTCGGCGATCATCTCTGTCACGTTGGCTCCGATGAAGTGCGCGCCAAGCCATTCACCATATTTCGCATCGTAGATTACCTTAACGAAACCTTCAGTAGCACCTGCCGCTTTTGCTTTTCCGGACGCACTGAAGGGGAACTTTCCAACTTTGATCTCATATCCCGCTTTCTTCGCTGCTTCTTCTGTATATCCCACTGATGCAATCTCCGGGGAGCAATAAGTACATCCAGGGATGTTGTTATAATTGAGCGGTTCCGGATTGTGACCTGCAATTTTTTCAACACAAATAATTCCTTCTGCAGATGCCACGTGTGCAAGAGCAGGACCTTTAACGATGTCGCCGATAGCATATACGTTGGGAACATTAGTCCGATAAAAATCATCGACAATAACTTTCCCTTTTTCAGTTTTCACTCCAGTCTCTTCCAGCCCGATACCTTCCAGATTAGTCGCCACGCCTACGGCAGACAATACCACATCTGTTTCGATCTTTATTTCACCATCAGGAGTCTTGACTGTCGCAACACAACCCTTACCCGACGTATCAACTTTGGTCACTTCTGAGTTCACATAGATCTTCATTCCGTTTTTCTTGAACACTTTGTCGAGAGTTTTAGAAACTTCCTCGTCTTCAACCGGAACGATGCGCGGAAGGAATTCTACTATGGTAACTTCAGTTCCGATCGCATTATAGAAGTAAGCGAACTCAACCCCGATTGCGCCGGAGCCAACCACGAGCATCTTCTTAGGCTGTTCTTTGAGCACCATTGCTTCGCGGTAGCCAATGATCTTTTTGCCGTCTATTTTCATCGCTGGCAGCTCACGTGATCGTCCTCCTGTCGCGAGGATGATGTGCTTCGCTTCAATATCTGTTTTCTTTCCGGCGCCATCTGTTACTTCCACTTTGCCGCCTTTCTTCAGTTTCCCGAAGCCGGATATATGATCAATCTTGTTCTTCTTGAAAAGAAATTGAACGCCTTTACTATTGCTTGCAGCAACATCGCGGCTGCGCTGAACCATGGCAGCAAGATCCGCTTTCGATTCCTTGACCTCTACACCGTAATCCTTGGCATGAGTGATATATTCAAATACGTTGGCGCTCTTCAGTAAAGCTTTGGTCGGGATACAACCCCAGTTGAGGCATATACCTCCGAGCTCCGCTTTCTCCACTACGCCGACCTTCATTCCAAGTTGCGACGCCCTGATCGCTGCCACGTAACCACCTGGACCGCTGCCGATTACGATAAGATCATATTTTGACATAATTCTGTATTAGTTGTTAAAAGGTTGGCAAAATTAACCGCATTTGGACATAGTTTCCAATTATTTGTGCAATTCACTCAAACAGCTCTGGCTCTGCCACGATTGAACGTTCTGCCAGGATCGAAGAACCGGATAGACACTCCAAAGTATGGTGGTAATAATGATGATGAATTTTATGCGATGCGAAAGCGTTTTTGGATATCGCCCGGCGGCTGCAAAGGGAAGGATGTAAATCAATGGAACTACCGGCGAAAGTAAACGATCCAGGTCATGGATAGCCAGTCTTCCGAATAAGCACAATCCGCCTATATACACTCCGGCAATCAAAGCTATCAGCCTGAGATCGGATCGTTCTTGCAATTCCCTCCGGAGGAAGATTGCGGACACGACAAGAACAAATAAACCCACTAGAGCAGCAATTAAACCGTGGCTGTAGAGAAACAATTCGCCGATATGCGACAACACATTCGACGCATTGGTGAACGGTGCCTGCAGAACGCCGTAGGCAGAAAGCTGGAACTCATCCGAAAGAGTACGTACGTACATCATCCATATTATTACACCGCAGGATGATACAATGAAGTATGACAGCGCTGAGGTTGCTCTTCTTACAAAAGGAATTGTCGTATCGGTAAGCATCCACAACGTGATGGCTGACACAATCAGGAGTCCTGCGCTTCGCTGAAGGCAAAGTAGCGCCCCTGTTAGAATGATTGGGATCAAAGTTTTCGCTGAATAGTTCAGTCGCAGAGCAACCAGAATGTGAAGCAGTAACAATGCAATAAAAAATAGCTCTGACCATAAGAAAACAGAGACCATTGTGAGGTGTACTCCGCATATGGCCACGAGTAAACAAACCAGTCGCAGCTTTTCGTCTGCGATAAATCTTGTCGCAAGTAGCCATATCATCCCGCCGATCGTCAGTTTGAGAAGAATATTAACAAGAAGCATTGTCCCCTCAGCATTTGAAAACATAGATAATAAGATTGGGAACAGCGGAGGCCAGTAGACAAAATAGGTTCCGTCAGGAGAAAGAAAACTTCGATCTGATTTGAAGCTTAGCGATGCCGAGATATAGTTTCGTGAATCATCCGTTAAGAGCAGACCACACCTTGAGCCATACCATTGAAGCAATACGGCTAAGGCAAGGATGATCATAGCGGTAATCGCGACGAATGCAGGATGCTTACCGAACCAAGATGCGTATTTAGAAATAATAATATAATTTTAGCCAAAATTAAGGATTAACGAATCACGCATGAAACTACTTCAGGGAAAAACCGCTCTTGTTACTGGCGCATCGAAAGGTATCGGTCGCAGCATCGCTTTACGTTATGCAGAAGAAGGCGCCAACGTTGCTTTCACCTATCTGTCGAGTGTAGAGCAGGGTCAGGCACTGGAGGCTGAGTTGACAGCAAAGGGAGTAAAGGCGAAAGGGTATAGATCTGATGCATCGGATTTCGCGCAGGCGGAGAAGCTCGTCAATGATGTGATCGCGGAGTTCGGCTCGCTGGATATCTTGGTGAACAATGCTGGTATAACTCAGGACACTCTTCTCCTCAGAATGTCTGAAGAAATGTGGGATAAGGTAATCAACGTAAACCTTAAGTCCTGTTTCAACACTGTGAAGGCGGCGACCAAACAGATGATGAAACAGAAGAGTGGATCTATCATCAACATGACATCAGTTGTTGGTTTGAAGGGTAACGCGGGACAGGGTAACTATGCTGCATCGAAGGCAGGAATCATCGGGTTTACAAAATCGGTCGCGCTCGAACTAGGTTCGCGAGGAGTTCGGTCCAATGCAGTTGCACCTGGTTTCATCGAGACTGAAATGACAGACAAACTCGATGCGAAGACCGTTCAATCCTGGCGCGACGCTATCCCGCTGAAGAGGGGAGGCCGACCTGAAGACGTCGCAGACGTTTGCGTATTCCTTGGTTCAGAAATGTCTTCCTATATCACTGGGCAGGTCATCCAGGTGGATGGCGGAATGCTCACCTGATCAGGAACATATACTGATTTGACTATCTTTAGAATACAATCAGATTATCATACTTGCTGATTTCCAAACAACTGTAAGTCAGGAGAAACAAAAAAATTCACCGGGAAGTATTGGAAACAATTCTTTCAGGCCCTACGTTTGTGGTATCAAAGTCGAATAAGCACATCTGCTTAATCGCTTTATAAAGAAGCGCAGAGAGACAGGCTCAATGAAGCGCTAGCAACCATCCGCAAGGAAAGGTGCTAAATCCTGATCCCGGCAAGTCCGGGAGAATATAAACGATTAAAACATGAAAAACATCCAACAGTTCTTTCTGGAAAGCGTCCACGCTCTTCGTGCTTACCTCTTATCATTTGCCGATTCCATTTGTGAATGCAACAACGACACCCATATGTGTTGCTGCTGTTGCGCTTGCTGTTGCTGCTAAAGCACAATTCACATTCTAACAGCATCGTCGACTGGCAAGGCCCGGGCATGATGCATCTTAAAATCAAATCAATTTATCGACAACCAGATCATACAAATATTAAATACGCTCCTTATGTCAACACTACGCTTCGAAACATTGCAGCTCCATGCAGGCCAGGAAATCGATCCCACCACCGGTTCACGTGCCGTTCCTATTTATCAAACAACTTCGTTCGGATTCAAAAACTCTGAACATGGTGCCAATCTCTTTGCACTCAAAGAGTTTGGCAATATCTACACCCGTATCATGAATCCAACCACCGATGTTTTTGAGAAGCGTGTTGCTGCTCTCGAAGGTGGTGTCGCAGGTCTTGCTACAAGCTCGGGTCAGGCCGCGCAATTCCTTACGCTGCACAACATCCTACAGGCTGGCGATAACTTTGTCTCCACCAGCTTCCTTTATGGCGGAACATATAATCAGTTCAAAGTGGCCTTCAAACGCCTTGGCATCGAAGCAAGGTTCGCTGAAGGTGATACACCGGAAGAATTTGAAAAGCTTGTTGACAAAAACACCAAAGCATTCTATCTCGAAACTATCGGAAACCCCGGCTTCAACGTTCCTGACTTCGAAGCAATCGCTGCCCTCGCGCGTAAGCACGATATACCGCTCATCGTAGATAATACTTTCGGCGCAGCGGGATACATCTTCAGACCAATCGAACACGGAGCGAATGTGGTGGTCGCATCTGCAACAAAATGGATCGGTGGTCACGGTAATTCTATTGGCGGAGTTATCGTCGACGGTGGTAACTACAACTGGGGCAATGGAAAATTTCCGCAATTCACTGAACCATCAGAAGGATATCACGGACTCAAGTTCTGGGATGTGTTCGGAGAAGGAAATCCGCTGGGACTTCCTAACATCGCCTTTATTATCCGCGCGCGCGTAGAAGGCCTCCGCGACCTTGGTCCTTCTCTGAGCCCCTTCAACGCGTTCCTTCTTTTGCAAGGCCTTGAGACGCTCTCCTTGCGTGTACAACGCTCAATCGACAACGCGCTTGGGCTTGCGAAGTGGTTAGAGAAACATCCTCTCGTGGAGAAAGTTAACTATCCTGGACTCGAAAGTAGTCCTTACCATAAGCTTGCTAAGAAATATCTGAAGAACGGTTTTGGTGCGGTGCTGTCTTTTACTCTTAAAGGAACGAAGACGCATACCACAGGACTCGTGGATAATCTAAAGCTGATCAGCCACCTCGCAAATATGGGCGATGCAAAAACGCTGATCATTCAGCCTTCGGCGACAACGCATCAACAGCTCACTGATGAGGAGCAGGCTACCGCCGGTGTGCTTCCCAACCTGCTGAGAATTTCAGTGGGTATTGAACATATCGACGACATTAAAGGCGATCTGCAACAAGCGTTCGCGAAAGTTTTTGAAGGAGAATTGGTATCCTGATTTTTTAAGTGATGCCGTTGTGCGGCAGATGAAAATGGAAAAACACGATCATACGTTTCACTACGCGAAGCAGTTTCCACTGGAAGCCGGAGGTTCTCTTGCCGGCTTTCAGTTGAAATACACTACACTCGGCAAGCTGAATCATGACCGAAGCAATATAGTATGGGTATGCCATGCGCTTACAGGAAGTTCAGACTTTACTGATTGGTGGGGCGAACTGTTTCGTGAAGGAAGCGTTTTTGATCCCCGGGAATATTTTATCATCTGCGCCAACATGCTTGGCGGATGCTATGGCTCTACTGGACCATTGTCAGTCGATCCGGAAACAGGAAAGCCTTTTTATCACGACTTCCCATTGCTGACTAATCGTGACATTGTCCGGGCATTCGATCTTTTAAGACAAGAGCTGCGTATCGATCAGATCCATACGCTTACAGGTGGATCTTTGGGAGGACAACAGGTGATAGAATGGGCGGTCGAAAAACCTGAAGTGTTTCGTTACATCGTGCCAATGGCATGCAACGCCTTCCATTCTCCGTGGGGAATAGCTTTCAACGAAGCGCAGAGGATGGCCATCGAAGCTGATCAATCCTGGAAGGAAGATGATATTCGTGCGGGATCGGAAGGTCTGAAAGCTGCTCGCGCGATTGGAATGATTTCTTACCGATATTATGAGACGTTTCAACAAACGCAATCTGAAAAGACTGACGCCAAGCTGGATGAGTTTCGCGCCTCAACCTATCAGCGTTATCAGGGACAGAAGCTTGTAAACAGGTTTAATGCTTTTACGTACTGGAGACTTACGAAAATGATGGATAGCCATAACGTTGGCCGTGATCGCATCAGCGTTAAAGAAGCTTTGAGTCAGATCAGCGCGAAGACGCTGGTGGTAGGGATCGACACAGACATATTGTTCCCTGTTTCGGAACAAAAGTTTCTTGCCGAAAATATTTCAGGTGCGCAGTACGTAGAGCTTAACTCCCTGTATGGTCATGATGGATTCCTGGTGGAGTTCGACCAGCTCGACAGGGTTCTTAAACAGTTTTATTTCAAGAAGGACACTAAAAAAGTTTTATCATAAAGGCAGGCCTGTGCGGCTCCGTTAAAGAGAAATCACGATGAAAAAGAACTTAAAGTTAGGATTGTTTGGATTTGGTTGTGTAGGCCAGGGGTTGCATCACGTGCTGGAGGAAACCCGCGGGGTGAAGGCTGAGATCCGCCGCATCTGTGTGAAAAATCGAAACAAAAAACGCCCTCTCACTGAGGATCTGTTTACATTCTCAAAAGAAGATGTTCTCGATGATCCTGAAATTGACGTGGTAGTGGAACTCATTGATGATGCCGAAGCCGCATATGAAATTGTGAAGGCTGCATTGCAAAAAGGGAAGGCCGTAGTCACCGCTAACAAAAAAATGCTCGCCGAACATCTTGAGGAAATATATCAGCTCCAGAAGTTGCATGGAAAACCTGTATTGTATGAAGGAGCCGTATGCGGAAGTATTCCGATCCTCCGGAACCTCGAGGAGTACTATGACAATGATCTGATCAGTAGCATCGAAGGAATTTTCAACGGATCGACAAACTACATTCTCACAAAAGTTTTTGAAGAGAACAAATCATACAACGAGGCGCTTTCCCGCGCACAGGAACTTGGTTTTGCTGAATCAGATCCCAGGCTCGATGTTCAGGGTTACGATCCCAAGTACAAGCTTGTTATTGCAATCGCGCATACTTTTGGAGTGTTTGTGAAGCCTGAGGTCGTCGCCAACATTGGTATCGACCGTATTTCCGATCTCGACCTGAAGTTTGCACGCGAGAATCACTACTCGATCAAACTGGTGGCGCGGGCTTTCAAAAAGGACGGACAGATTTTTGGATTTGTAGCTCCGCAATTTGTTCAATCGACTAACCCGTTGGCATCTGTGAGGAATGAATACAATGCGGTGCAGGTAGAGGGTGCATTCGCCGAGAAACAACTCTTCATCGGCAAAGGTGCAGGTAGCTATCCTACGGGATCAGCTGTTTTGAGTGATGTGTCAGCTTTGACATACGATTACGCTTACGAATACAAAAAACTTCATCAGGGAGCGTCTTTTGAGTTTTCAAACGAGCTATACGTCGAAGCTTTCGTGAGCTTTGATCAGAAGGCTCCCATCTCGATTAGCGATTTTCGTGAGTTCAAATCCGGATATGCCGCCAATGGCAAACAGTATATGGTAGGACAGGTTCTGTTGTCCAAGCTGATCCAATGGCATGAAGAGCACGGCGCCGGAATCATTCTGGCACCCGAGTCATCGTTCGTGCCGGCTACGCCCGCGGCTACCCGTACCGTTGAGCTTGTTTAATTAATACCATGACACTATCTCAAGGAGGCTTCCCAAAAATGGGCAGCCTCTTTTGTTTGGGCCCAGGTGTCAGCTACCCATGATGAGACTACCGGATCCTGATTCCCCCGGTTTGCTGGGGAGATTTTGGACAGGGTAGAACGTTAGCGCCCTCTTGGTTACCCTTATCGTGGCAATCCGCGGCAAAATCAATGGCTTAGAGTCTTTATCGGCG
>JAEYXN010000178.1 GCA_023431285.1 Bacteroidota bacterium | reverse complement strand
ACAAGTAGCAGGTAACAGGTAACAGTGGGCCCGCGAGGTCTGCCGGGCGTCCGGTCAGCCGGTTGGGAACTCTTCCAGCGAGGTGTGTATCTTCTCTTCTGTGAAGAGAGCTGCGCTCTCTCACTATCTCATTACTGATTTTCCGCATCTTCGATTACTTGCTTCCTCTGGTGAAGACCAATGGAGTGGTTTCTTCGTCGTAATCCTGTGAATATTGGAGAGCGAAGCTCTCTCAATAGATGGCAAGATGATCTCTCATTTATGATTTCCCTGGCCGGCTAACTGGTCGTCTGGCTGACCGGCGGACTGATCTACGCTCTCTCTCAAAGGATGAGCAGGGAAGCACTTCTAATCTCGGACTCTCACAACCGGTAGACTGGCCGCCCGGCCACAGCGCTCACTCCCCCTTCGCGTATCCCAGCACCTTCAGCATGCTTTCGCTGCTTTGTTCGGGAGCGAAGAGTTTTGTTGAGATTTCGCCGTCTTCGTTGCGGGAGATCAGTACGTGTTTAGGCGCAGGGATCAGGCAATGTTGAATTCCACCGTATCCTCCGAGTGATTCCTGGTAAGCACCTGTATGGAAGAAACCAATGTACAAAGGTTCCTCGTCGTTGATCATTGGAAGGAACACTTCTCCGGTGTGAGCCTCTGAGTTGTAGTAGTCCATGCTGTCGCATGTCAGACCACCCATGTTCACCTTGTGATACGGATCGTCCCATTTGTTAATGGCGAGGAGAACGTATTTCTGATTGAGTCCCCACGCGTCAGGAAGATGCGTGATAAAGGATCCGTCAATCATATACCAAAGCTCCTTATCGTTCTGAAGTTTCTGGTCGATCACATTGTATAGTACAGCACCACTTTCGCCAACGGTATAGCTACCGAACTCGGTGAAAATATTGGGTACTGGTACATTGTTTTTATCGCAGATCCACTTTATGTTTTCCACGATCTGTTCGATCATGTACTTGTAGTCGTACTGAAAGGTAAGCGAAGTCTTGATAGGGAAACCGCCACCAATGTCAATGGAATCCAGCGTAGGGCAGATCTTCTTCAGCTCGCAGTACTTAAAAATAAAACGGCTGAGCTCACTCCAGTAGTAAGCAGTATCCTTAATACCAGTGTTGATAAAGAAGTGGAGCATCTTGAGCTGAGCCTTATCGCTCTTTTCAATTTTCTCCCTGTAGAAGTTATTGATATCGCTATAGCGGATGCCGAGCCTGGAAGTATAAAACTCAAATTTGGGTTCCTCGTCAGCGGCAACGCGCAGGCCTACTTTGAAAGGACCCTTAACGTTCTCCTCGTAAGCATCGATCTCTCCCATTTTGTCGAGGATCGGAATACAGTTTGAGAAGCCGTCATTCAGAAGTTCGGTAATGTATTGCGTGTACCGCGGCATCTTGAAGCCATTGCAGATAATGTACGTGTCCTTGCCGATCTTTCCTTTCTCGTGCAGCGCTCTGACAATCGGAATATCAAAAGAGGAAGATGTTTCAATATGAACATCCTCATTCTTCAGAGCTTCCTCAAGCACGAATGAAAAATGTGACGACTTGGTGCAATAGCAATAGGTGTACTTCCCTTTATACTTGAATTTCTCGAGGGCGTTGTTAAACGTTGCCTGGATGTATCTGATGTTTTCGCTGATCCGCGGGAGGTAGGTAAGCTTTAGTGGCGTTCCATACTCGCGGATGATGTCCATCAGTGGCACATCATTAAAAAGAAGTTCGTGCTCCCGAACCTTAAATTCTTTCTGCGGAAACTCAAAAGTTTGCTCAATCAGTTCACGGTAGCTCTTCATCGAGTACTGGTAACTTCGTTAATAGTTGGACGTTTCGATAATTAAAGCCTTCTCGATAGACGTTAACGGCAGGATTCCAAGCAAAAGACCGAAATGGTTAAGCTTCACTATTAACGCTTCTTCCGAAGGAGTGCAATATTGGTATAATTTTGCCATCTTTGCAATAATCAACAAGAACGCATGAACAATCGTTTTTCCTGCCTGATTGCACATGTTTTGCCGGATTTCTAACGGCAAGCAGGAATAACATTTTCTATCCCCGTTTGCGTTTCTCTTAAGTAAAGAATACTAATCATTTTTGGTCGTGAAAGAGTTAAAAATAGTAGAAGTAAAATCCGAAATCGGTGCTGGTACACGTGGAGCAAGCCTTGGAGTGGAGGCGATGAAGATTGCGAGCCTGGACCTGAATTCCGATTTTTTCAAACAATATGAGTCTGTCGAAGTAGAAAACGTCAATGAGCTTCTGTTCGACGGCGCTAAACACAGCTACGCCAAATTCATCGATGGCGTCATGATTATGGAGGAACGTGTTTGCCTCGAAGTGTACGAGACTCTCTTCGATGAATTTTTCCCGTTGATCATGGCCGGCGACCACAGCACCGCCTACGGAACGATCTCCGGCATAAAGAAAGCATATCCAAAGATCCGCCTCGGCGTCATCTGGATTGATGCGCACGCCGATATCCATACACCATTTACGACACCTTCAGGAAACATGCACGGCATGGCCGTCGCCATGGCCTGCGGAATTGATAATCTGGAGTGCAAAGTCAATGACCCCAGAGGAGAAACCCTCGAATACTGGGAGCAGCTGAAGAACGTGGGAATGCCCGGTCCGAAAGTAAACCCTGAAGACATCGTTTACATGGGCGTCCGCGATCTGGAGAAACCTGAGAACTATCTCATCAACAAGTACAACGTCAACTTTATCGAAATCGAAGAGATCAAGAAGAACGGTCCTGCAGTGATGGCGCGCAAAGCGCTGGAGATGCTCGATCATTGCGATCTGATCTATGTTTCATTCGACGTCGACAGCATCGACAGCAGAGTCTCAACCGGTACGGGTACCCCGGTTCCGAACGGTCTTACAGTAGAAGAAGCCAGGATCCTCAATTCGGAGCTCGGTAAAGATCCTAAGATCTGTGCGTGGGAAATTGTAGAAGTGAATCCAACCCTCGATACCGAGAATCGTATGGCTGAGAGCGCCTTCGAGATTCTTGAAGCAACGGCAAAGTCGATTGTAAACCGCCCTGTCCTGGCTGAATGATCTTACTTCTTTTTCTGCGGCTCCATCAAACCGATGAACTTCTGGATGGTTGACATCATGTTGTTCCGGATGATGGGGTCGGTAATGAATCGGGGAATTCCTCCCGGCATCGATAATATCCGGTACGTCGCTTTCACTTTGTCGTGGGCTATTCGCTCAAAGGTCCAGCTGCCTGTAAGCTCCATACGGGAAACACCCTTTTTAACAGGAGCCCGCACGTTGTCGACAATAGACTCAAAAGTGATGAACATGTGACCCTCCACATCCTTCTGTATCGCATAGCGCAACATATGATCCTGATCGCTCACCGGCCAGGGGATATCGTGGTATGAATACTCGACCCATGAAAGTGTATCGTCATTCTGATACACCTTGAATTCGGTGACGTGACTTTGCCATCTCTTAATTCTTTTTTCATCCTGAAGCAGGCGAACAGCTTCCTCAATAGAATTATTGAAATAGAATTCGCTCTTCACCTCCCGGGCATCGACGGGAGGATTAGTATTTGGAAATGTACCCCAGCGTTCATAGATGAAAATGTTGCCTTCCTTCTTTACGAGAGTAAAATCATCCTGTGAGAACGTAGTGACAGAATGAAGAAGAAGACAAACCAGGACAGTAGAAAGTACTTGCATAAACCAGCAACCTACAAAATAGGCTTCTAAAGTGACTTTTCACAGAGCGGTCCGGTGAAAAAGAAAAATTGGCTGCAAGATGCTTGTTTTTACTAATTTCGCCCCCAAATGAATTACGACACATTTTATCAGTAGGATATGAGCCAAAACAAACCGATCTCTTCTTTTCTGGAAAAGCATTATTTACACTTCAACGCTGCCGCACTGGTGGATGCTGCGAAGGGTTATAAGACACATGTTGAGTCTGGTAAAAAAATGCTGGTCTCTCTCGCCGGAGCGATGAGTACCGGAGAGCTTGGGATCAGCTTTGCTGAAATGATCAGGCAAAAGAAAGTTCACATTGTTTCCTGTACTGGTGCAAACCTGGAAGAAGATATCATGAACCTGGTAGCGCACTCACACTACAAGCGCATTCCTAACTATCGTGATCTTACTCCGCAGGAGGAATGGGATCTGCTGGAGAACCATCTCAATCGTGTAACAGATACCTGTATTCCTGAGGAGGAAGCATTCCGCAGATTGCAGGCACACCTCTTCAAAGTATGGAAGGATGCGGAGGATAAAGGTGAACGCCTTTTCCCTCACGAGTTTATGTTCCGTCTTCTTAACAGCGGCGTTCTTGAACAATACTATGAGATCGATCCCAAGAACAGCTGGATGATCGAAGCTGCAAAAGCAAACCTGCCGATGGTGGTTCCTGGATGGGAAGACAGCACCATGGGAAATATCTTCGCCTCTTATGTTGTGACTGGAGAATTGAAGGCCAGTACAATGAAGTCAGGTATCGAATACATGGTATGGCTCGCCGACTGGTACACAAAGAATTCCGGAGAAGAAGGAATTGGATTTTTCCAGATTGGCGGTGGTATCGCCGGTGACTTCCCGATCTGCGTGGTACCTATGCTTCACCAGGATCTTGAAAGGGATAATATTCCTTTCTGGAGTTACTTCTGTCAGATCAGCGACTCTACAACCAGTTATGGTTCTTATTCCGGAGCTGTCCCTAATGAAAAGATCACCTGGGGTAAGCTTAGCATTGAGACACCGAAGTATATCGTTGAATCAGACGCTACCATCGTAGCGCCCTTGATCTTTGCCTACATACTGGAATGGTAAACATTCTTTTCGCGGCTCTGCTCTCTCCTGTAACGCAGGGGTAGAGAAGAGCCGCTCCAAGTTTTTGATGATAAGTCTTCCCTGATGAACCTTGACCAACTTCTCCGTAGTGAAATCAACGCAGCTGTTCAGACGCTGTTCGGCAACGCTCCGGATACACTACAGCTTCAGCCAACGAACCAGGAGTTCGAAGGATCACACACTCTGGTATGCTTTCCTCTCACGCGCCTGAGCAAGAAAGGTCCTGAGGAAACGGCGCGCATGATTGGTGAACAGATCATTCAGGGATCAAAGCTGGTAGTGCGATATAATGTCGTGAAAGGTTTTCTGAACCTTGTGCTCTCCGACAAGATCTGGGTGTCTCTTCTCAGTGAGATTCTCGCAAACCCGGACTATGGTCAGCTGGCCAACAACGGTCAGGAGATCATGATTGAGTATTCATCACCTAATACCAACAAGCCATTACACCTCGGTCACCTGAGGAATAATTTTCTTGGATGGAGTGTCAGTGAAATTTACAAGGCTAATGGATATAAAGTCCATCGCGTTCAGATCATCAACGACAGGGGTATTCACATCTGTAAGTCGATGGCCGCATGGAAGATGTTCGGAGATGGAGAAACTCCGTTCACCAGTGGCATCAAAGGCGATCACCTTGTAGGAAAATATTATGTGCAGTTCGATAAAGCTTATCGCGCTCAGGTAAATGCTTTGACTGAGAAAGGCATGTCGAAGGAAGAAGCAGAGAAGGAAGCCCCAATGATGAAGGCGGCTGCTGAGTTGCTGCGGAAGTGGGAACAAAAAGATCCTGAAACTGTCGAGCTCTGGAAGTTGATGAACGGATGGGTTTATGAAGGATTCGCCGCCACTTACAAGAAGATGGGTGTTGACTTTGATAAACTGTATTACGAATCAGATACTTATTTACTCGGTCGTGACGAAGTATTGAAAGGCCTGGAGAAAGGAGTGTTCTTCCGGAAGGATGATGGATCGGTGTGGGTTGACCTGACGAATGATGGACTGGATCAGAAAGTATTATTGCGTTCAGATGGAACATCCGTCTATATGACGCAGGATATCGGTACGGCTATGCTACGCTTCCACGACTTCCCAAACATTGTAGGGCAGGTATATACAGTTGGGAATGAACAGGAGTATCATTTCAAGGTGTTGTTCCTGATCCTTGGAAAACTTGGATACGACTGGTCGAAGCGTTGTTACCATCTCTCTTATGGAATGGTGGATCTTCCTTCAGGGAAAATGAAATCACGTGAAGGGACAGTTGTCGACGCCGACGACCTCATGCAGGAAATGGAGGAGGAGGCAGAACGCCAGACGAAGGAGAAGCAGGAAAAGGAGTTAGGCAAGCTCGACGACATGTCCGGAGACGAGGCTCGCAGGCTGTTCCACATGTTGGGAATGGGTGCGCTTAAGTTCTTCCTTCTTAAGGTCGACCCTAAGAAAAGAATGTTGTTCGATCCTGCGGAGTCCATCCAGTTGCAAGGGTTTACCGGACCGTTTATTCAATACACACATGCACGCATCCGGGCGATCATCCGCCGCGCCGAGGGGATGGGTATCGATGTAAGTCATTCCGGGTTCAGTTCGCTCAAGTCGCTTGAGCCGGCAGAGCGCGATGGTATTCAGGTGCTGAGTGCCTTTGAGTCTAAAGTTCAGGAGGCGGCGCGCGAGTATTCGCCGGCAGTGATTGCAAACTATGCTTATGAACTGGCGAAAGCCTATAATCAGTTCTATCAATCGATTTCGATCTTCAATGAGACGGACCGCGTGAAGCTTGAATTCAGGATCGCGTTCTCTATTGCTGTTTCCCGGGCTATCAGAAAGTCGATGGCATTGTTAGGAATCGAAGTTCCTGAGCGTATGTAGAATACGAAATGTGGGTGTTCCGCACTGTATCTGCCGGTGACCGGTTGATCTCTCTTCCTTCCATTGATACAATATCTGGTACGCAATGTGCCTTGATCTTCATAATTTCAGGTAAATTCACCGGTCAGTCCGAACAAATCCAACGGACAATTGTTACTCTAAAAGATAAAACACTATGAAGGCTCTCCTTACCCTCTTTATTATGACACTGACTTCAACAACTTCCCTCTACGATTTCAAGATGAATTCCATTGACGGAAAGGAAATCGATTTTTCAGTTTACAAAGGCAAGACATTGCTGATCGTTAATACTGCATCACAGTGCGGGTATACGCCGCAGTATAAAGAGCTGCAGAAGCTGCATGAGACTTACGGTGACAAGCTGATCATCCTGGGTTTTCCAGCCAACAATTTCGGCGGTCAGGAGCCGGGATCAAACGCGCAGATCGCACAGTTCTGTGAGAAGAATTTCGGTGTGAGCTTTCAGTTGTTTGAAAAGATCTCTGTGGCAGGTTCTGATCAGCATCCGTTGTTCCAATACCTGAAGGAAAAAACCGGACAGGAGCCTTCGTGGAATTTCTGCAAGTATCTCGTGAAGCCTGATGGGGCTATCACATTTTATCCATCGAAGGTAAGTCCTCTGGATAAGCAGATAGTAGATGCGGTACTATAAGATCATCGCGATCGTTACACTCATCATGGGTCTCATTTCTTTTTTTGCGGAAAGACTTTCAGCTTCACGTCCACCGAAGCAGAGCGATAAGAGCTTTTATGAATTCAAAGCTGAATCTCTTTCGGGAGAGGAGATTGATTTTGAGAAATACCGCGGGCGGAAAGTCATCGTAGTGAACACAGCGTCCCGTTGTGGCTATACGCCGCAGTACAAGGATCTGCAGAAGATTCATGAGCAGTATGGGTCCAGGGTGGATGTTCTTGGATTTCCCGCCAATAATTTTCTCTGGCAGGAGCCAGGTTCCAATGAATCTATTGCCGAGTTTTGCGAGAAGAATTACGGTGTAGATTTTCAGATGTTCGCCAAAGTCTCAGTGAAGGGGAAAGATCAGCACCCGATCTTTCAATGGCTTGAAGAGCAGACCGGGAAAGCTCCCGGATGGAATTTTTGCAAATACATCATTAACGAACAGGGTAAGGTGGTAGCTTTTTTCCCTTCTAAAGTAAAGCCTTCAGACCCGGAGATATTGAAACTGCTGGAATAAAGATGACAAGCTTTTTTCGCGGGAAGCCGCTCTCAACTGATATTGCGTTGTTAATTATCCGTGTAGCATCCGGTGCCATGATGCTTACCCATGGAATTCCTAAACTGCTGAACTTCTCTCAACGCATGCACAGCTTCGGCGATCCGTACCACATCGGGAGCCCGGCATCTCTTGCGCTGGCTGTGTTCGCCGAAGTGATCTGCTCGGTGCTTTTGATCGTTGGGTACTTTTCACGGTTTTCGACCATTCCCCTCATCATTACAATGGCCACGGTCATCTTCCTGGTGCATTGGGGTGATCCTTTCGGGAAGAAGGAACTACCGTTATTATATCTTGCCTCCTTTCTTACCATCTTCTTCGCTGGTCCTGGTAAATACTCTATCGACGAAAAGTAAAGTCATCACCGAATTTTCTTTTCTTGCAGCGTAATCGAGCATGAGTACGGGATTAAGAAACTGGTTGCAGGCATTCAGGTTGCGCACGCTTCCATTGGCGCTTTCATCCATAGCCATGGGAGGATTTCTTGCCGGAGCCGCGGGGACCTTTCAGTGGAGCATTTTTTTTCTTTGCGTTCTGACCACCATTTTTCTACAAGTCCTGTCAAACCTCGCCAACGATTATGGCGACTCTGTGCATGGCGCTGACAGCGTTGACAGGAAAGGTCCTTCAAGAACCGTTCAGAGTGGAGCGATCACTGCCCGCGCAATGAAGAATGCCATCATCATATTCGTTGTTCTGTCTTTCGTCAGTGGGGTGATTCTTCTCTTTATTTCTTTCGGACTTGACTGGAAAGCCATCGCCTTCTTCCTGGGGCTTGGAGTGCTTAGCATTCTGGCTGCCATCGCCTACACCGTCGGCAGGAAACCATATGGATATCTTGGACTGGGAGATATTTCCGTTTTTATCTTTTTCGGAATGGTTGGCGTGCTTGGATCGGCCTATCTGTTCGCGGGATCGATTCGCGCTTCGGATGTTCTTCCCGCCATCAGCTGCGGACTATTTTCTGTTGGTGTTCTCAACATAAACAACATACGCGACATTGAGTCTGATCGCAGAGCCGGAAAGTACTCTGTTCCGGTGAGGATTGGCCGCGAGAAAGCGATCGTTTATCATTGGGCTCTTATTCTTACCGGAATTATTGCTGCGGGTCTGCACACCCTGTTTTTTTTTCAATCGTGGTGGCAGCTGTTATTCGTGTTATCGGTACCGTTGTTTCTGCGCAATCTGAAAGCGGTAAGTTCAAAGCCATCCCACGATCTAGATCCCTTCCTGAAACAAATGGCTATTACGACGCTGGTGTTCGTTCTCCTCTTTGGAACCGGATTATTATTGGCGTCCTCTTGAACCATTTTTCTCTGCAACGTGTCCAATAATTGAGGGTACATACTTCCCCTGCCATTGTTATCGTTATAAAATGGCATTTGATTTTATTCGATCTATCAGAGAACCAATGGAATGTATGAAGAAATATCTGTTCATCGGGCTGCTGCTCCCGGCGATGTTTGCGTGTGATCCGGAGCCCGATCCCTATAAACTGCATGACGAACTGGTCGTCTCCACCAACTTCGATCCGGCTACTGATTTTGGATCCTTCTCGACTTATTCGATCAGCACAGACACAATTGGATTTGCATCCAATCAAACCAGGGATACCATTCTCACTCATCAGAATAGCGAGCTTGTCCGACCAATCATCTCACGGATAAAAGACAATATGAACGGCAGGGGGTTCACTCAGGTGGACATCAAAGATCAACCTGACCTTGGAGTGAATGTGATGATTGTGAATAACCTGAATCTGTTTCAGCGGGTGATCGACCCGGGTTATTATTATCCATATTACTACGGGTACAGCTCCTACTATTACTACCCCTATATTCAGACTTACGCGGAGAATACGGGGACACTGGTATTACAACTTGTTGATCTGAAGAACAGGAATGCGAACAATCAGGTGAAGGTGGTATGGGCTGCCTACCTCGGTGACCTTGTAAGCACAGTGAATCGTCTGAGACAAACAGAAGAGGGTATTGATCAGGCATTTGTTCAATCGCCCTATGTTCGTCAAACCAACTAGAAGTTATGAAGAAGTTATTGATCCTTTCGTTGATATTCCTTGCGCCGTGGTTGGCGAATGCTCAAACAAATTATGCTTACCTCGCCTGGGATAATAATTTTCCTCTCTCGAATAAAGACTGGCTGGATTCTTCGTCACCGCATGGAGGAGTGGCTGGTTTCAGGTTTTTTGTGCGTGATAATCAGTTCTCTGTTGGCATCGACCTGAACTGGACTACGTATGATCAGTACGAACCTACCCAGACTTTCCAGCAGGAGAATGGTGCGATCACCACAGATTATTATAAATACATCTATCAGTACGGGGGTGTGATCAGCGCCCAGTATTATCAACCCATCGGGAGCGACATTGTTTTTCCTTATTATGGTTTGGGGATCGGGGCCAACTATAACCGGTATTCATTGTTTTATAATATCTACGAGGATTCGGAAAGCGCGTGGGGTTTACTGGTACGGCCGGAAGCGGGCGTGCTGGTTAAATTCGGAAAGTATCGCTCCTTGGGCGCTATCGCGGCGGCGCATTTCGACTATTCCACCGTGAAAATGGAGACCTATGACTATTCAGGGTTTTCATCGTACGGATTTAAGGTCGGTATTGTGATCATGGGACGCGATTAGCGACGTTTTCGGGCGTTTTCCTGCCCTTATATTCCCATAGCGTTTGTCATTTCTGCTGTTATCTTTGCACCCATGTCGCAGCAGATTTTGATCCTCGATTTCGGGTCCCAGTACACTCAATTGATTGCAAGACGGGTCCGCGAGCTGAACGTTTATTGTGAAATCCATCCGTTTAACAAGATTCCGGCCATTACTTCTGATGTTAAGGGGGTGATCCTCTCAGGTAGTCCCTGTTCGGTTCGTGATGAGGGATCTCCGATGATCGACGTTAAATCGTTTGGAGCGGTTCCGGTATTAGGTGTCTGCTACGGGGCGCAGATGATTGCGCATCAAAACGGAGGCGAAGTTCTGCCTTCTACGATCCGCGAGTACGGGCGGGCAAGGTTGTCCACCGTCGATCACCACAACCCGCTTTTGAAGGAAATCTCTCTGGACTCTCAGGTTTGGATGTCGCATGCCGACACGATCGCATCTGTTCCTTCAAGTTTCGAAATCATTGCAGCCACGCCATCAGTGGCCGTGGCAGCGTATAAGGTCAGGAACGCTGACGTTTGGGGGATTCAGTTCCACCCTGAAGTAACGCATACTACTGAAGGAAAGAACCTTCTCCGGAATTTTGTAGTGCATATCTGCGGCTGTCATCAGGATTGGACTCCCGACCAGTTTGTAGAATCAACCATCGCCGATCTGAAACAGAAACTTGGCAATGACCAGGTAGTGATGGCACTGTCCGGTGGAGTTGATTCGACAGTCGCCGCAATATTGATCCATAAAGCCATCGGCAAGAATCTCCATTGCATTTTCGTTGATAACGGGTTGCTTCGGAAGAATGAATTCCAGCAGGTGCTGGATTCCTATGAGCACATGGGTCTGAACATAAAAGGTGTTGATTCCCGTGACAAGTTCTACAACGCACTTCGCGGACTCACAGAACCTGAAGCTAAACGCAAGGCAATCGGGCGCACCTTCATTGAGGTTTTCGACGAGGAGGCCCACTGCATCAGCGATGTTAAATGGCTTGGTCAAGGAACAATCTATCCCGATGTGATTGAATCAGTTTCGGTTAAGGGACCTTCTGCTACCATCAAGTCGCACCACAACGTAGGTGGACTTCCTGACAAGATGAAGCTGCGGGTAGTGGAACCGTTGAATACACTATTCAAGGATGAAGTGAGGGTTGTTGGAAAAACGCTGGGCATAGATCCATCGATTCTGGGTCGTCATCCTTTCCCTGGTCCTGGTCTGGGCATCAGGATTCTTGGAGACATCACCGCAGAAAAAGTCAGCACTTTGCAGGAAGTCGACCATATCTTCATCAGTGCGCTGAAAGAACAAGGGCTTTATGAGAAAGTCTGGCAGGCTGGTGCGATGTTGTTACCAGTTCAGTCTGTGGGTGTGATGGGGGATGAAAGGACTTATGAGCGAGTGGTAAGCCTCCGTGCCGTAACCAGTACAGATGGGATGACTGCCGACTGGGCACACCTTCCTTATGAATTCCTTGCTAACGTTTCAAGTGATATTATCAACAAGGTGAAGGGTGTCAACAGGGTAGTGTACGACATCAGCTCGAAGCCACCGGCCACTATAGAATGGGAGTAGTTCGCTCCTCCGTTTTTTTGGTTTGCTCTTTGTTTCTGAAAATGTGTGAATCCGAGATATGATCAGAAGACTATTTTTCATTTTACTCCTTTCTCTGTCCGGGTTTTACCTGGATGCACAGATTGATTATAACAAGCAGTACTTCAACGGCAAGCAGTTCTTCCGCGAGGGCAAGTATAACCTTGCCATGGAGACATTCAAGCCGATGCTTGCCTACGATGTGAAGAATCCTTTCGTTGAATATGCATCATTCTACTATGCGGTAGCGGCGTATCATCAGGGATACAAAGCTGTTGCGAAAGACCAGCTTAACCACATAAAGACCTCTTATCCTAAATGGGACAAAATGGACGAGGTGAACTTCTGGCTTGCCAAACTCCACATGGATAACCGCGACTACTTTCAGGGGATGAAAGTATTGTCATCGATCCATGATAAAAAGATGGATCGTGATATCCAGGCATTAAAAGCTACATCGCTGAAAAACATCAATGACGTCGAGACGATGAAGATGATGCGTGAAGAGTATCCCAGGGATGAGGCGGTGATCCGCCAGCTGGCGAAGTTACTTTCTGCAAACATTGCGGATCCTGCGAACAAGACCATGCTCGAATCGCTGATACAGAGTCATAATCTGAAACGATCAGAGTTTATTCCTGAGGCTCCCAAGACCTTTACGAAAGACCGTTATTCTGTATCTGTCGTGATGCCGTTCATGGTTAATACTCTTGAACCAACTACATCAAGGAAGAGAAACCAGTTTGTTCTCGACTTCTATGAAGGAATGAAACTGGCTGTCGATACCCTTTCAAAGCAAAAGGTGAACATCAGTCTTCGTGCTTACGATACAGAACGTGATGGCAATAAAATCAAAAACATTCTGAATACAGAAGAGCTCAGAAACACTGACCTTGTTGTGGGGCCATTCTTCCAGGAGGAGGCGAGACCGCTCCTTGAGTTTGCAGCGGCTAACAGAGTGAACGTGATCAATCCGTTCATGAATAACAGTGAACTGATCGCGAATAATCCCCATAGCTTTTTGTTCCAGCCTACGTTGGAGACGATTGGAATGAAGTCGGGAGAGTTCCTGGCAACGCATTCACGGAAGAAGGTTTGTCTGGTGTTCTACGGGCCTTCACGTCGTGACTCTGTGCTTGCAGCCAACTTTGCGCATACCGCGAGGGAGAAAGGGCTCGCCATTGCGGACATGAAGAAGATTCAGAAAGACGCTGTGAAAGATATCCTGACGATCCTCGCGACGCCTACCGAGTTTGATGATTTCAAATACCCCAGGCAGTTCACACTGAAGAAGGATAGCATTGGAAGTATCTTCGTAGCCTCAGATGATCCGCTTTTGTATGTCAAGGTGGTCAGTGGTGTTGAAACCCGTGGAGACAACATCCTTGTGCTCGGGCAGGAAAACTGGCTTGAGAATAATGCTCTTGATTTTGAGAAATATCAGACGCTTAACGTTGCGTTGGCTGCCCCTACATTCATCGCGCAGGATGATCCGGAGCTCGCTTCTTTTGTGAAGAAGTATATCCGGGTGCATGGCCGTGTTCCATCTGCTCAGGCAAAAATGGGGTACGAGCTGATGTTATTCGCCGGTTACCAGTTGCGTGATCACGGCGTCTATTTCCAGGAGGGCCTCAACAAGAAAGGATTCTTCCCTGGTTATTTGTATGAAGGATATAACTTCCAGTTCACCAGAAGCAATCAGTTTGTGCCGTTCATCCGCTACGACAAGGACAAGCTGAAGGCCATTCAGAATTGATTCGCGAAACTCCCGCAGTATGTCATCAAGAAATGTTACAACCCAGAAGAGCGCGGCTCTGTTTGAGCGTGCCAAAAAGTATATTCCAGGTGGAGTTAACTCTCCGGTGCGTGCGTTTCGTGCGGTAGGGGGTAACCCGCTTTTTATGAAGAGGGCGAAAGGTGCGTTTCTATATGACGAAGACGGAAATGAATACGTCGACCTGATAAACTCGTGGGGGCCGATGATTCTGGGGCACGCGCATCCTCTTGTGGAAGAGGCAGTGAAGAAAGCATTGGTTGATTCCCCTTCGTTCGGGGCGCCCACTTCGCGCGAAGTTGAAATGGCGGAGCTCATCTGCTCGATGGTTCCATCGATGGATCGCGTGCGGATGGTGAATTCAGGAACAGAAGCTACGATGTCTGCTATTCGTGTAGCCAGAGGGTTTACCGGAAGAGAGAAGATCATCAAGATGGAGGGATGTTATCATGGTCATGGTGATTCCTTCCTGATTGCGGCTGGTAGTGGTGCGTTAACGATGGGGACGCCGGATAGTCCGGGCGTTACCCGGGGAACGGCGCAGGATACTGTCATTGTTCCTTTCAATTCACTGGAAGCGGTGGAGGAGGCTATTCAAACGAATAAGGATCAGGTGGCGGCCCTGATCCTTGAACCGGTGGTAGGGAACATGGGAACAGTGCTTCCTTTACCAGGGTATCTGGAGGGTTTGCGTAAGATATGCACGCAGCATGGAGTGGTTTTCATATTCGATGAAGTAATGACGGGCTTCCGGTTTTCACAGGGCGGCGCTCAGGAGCTTTTCGGTATTGAGCCGGATCTTACTACCCTTGGAAAGATCATTGGCGGTGGGCTTCCTGTAGGCGCCTACGGGGGACGTAAGGAGATCATGGATTTTGTGTCGCCGGCGGGACCAGTATATCAGGCCGGAACGCTTTCCGGCAATCCACTTGCGATGGCAGCCGGAATGGCTATGCTGACACATTTGAAAGAGAACCCTTCTGTTTATACACACCTTTCGGAGATCACATCATACATCGCCAACGGACTGGCTAATGCCTGGGCAGCTGCAGGAAAGCCTTATGTGGTGAATCAGATCGGGTCAATGTTCACGCTATTTTTCAATACGCAGCCTGTCACTGATTTTAACTCTGCAAAGGTGTCAGACACTGTTCTTTTTGGAAAGTATTTCCAGACGATGTTATCACAGGGAATCTATCTCGCGCCATCACAATTTGAAGCGATGTTTATTTCTCAGTCGATCACCCGTGAGATTGCGGACCGGATTCTCGAAGCAAATCAAAACGCTGTCGATACCCTTTCGTAGGGTTATCTTTTTCTTCTTTCTTCCCTTCGTGTAAGGAGTTGTTTCGATATGTCACCGATGCATCGCAATCTCTGCCTGCCATAATGATCCTATGGCTGATGGTTTTTCTACTTGTGTATGGTTTCGGTGTATTATAGCGTTTCTTTATATTTTCCAATATGCTTAACTTTTCAAATTAATCCGTCAGACCGACACCCAACCTACAACACATGAAAAAGCGCGCCATTCAGATTGCCTTGCTGTCACTTATCGCAGGCGTGGTACTCACGATTTTCGCAGGGTATGTTCAGCGCAAAACATTCAATTCTCTTGAGGAAACCAGACCGTACCACAGCGTTGCGGAAGAGGTACGTGGCCGGCTCATACGGACGCAACTGTCGATGAAGCAAATTGCTGCCGGAGATAAGTCTGTAAATTTCAGCAATGATGTTGTAGCACGTCTTTCGTCATCAGCGGGTCTTCTTCAAACAGCGTATGACAGGAAGTCCAATGACATGGGAACGTTCAATCTCGAAGATGAAGAGACCCGTGCTCTGATAAAAGAGACCATCATCGGATTGGAAAAGCTTGCTTTCATTTCAGAAGAAAAGAATAAAGTTCTCGCGTCTCTTGTGCCTGATTCAACCGGAGTGATCTCTACCGCTGGTCTTTTCAACGATAAGAGAATTGATAATCAATTCACAGAAGTGGATTCTTCTCTGGGAAGGCTTGTCGCCAGGGTCAATGACCTTTCAGCATCGAAGAGGCAATCCGCTCAATTCTTGTCATGGTTGATGGTCGCATCTCTTCTTGTCACATTCGTGGGCGTATCTTTTGTGCTCTATAGACAGAAGCAAAAGAGTGATGAAGTTGTGACGGAGAACACGAAGCGAATGACGAACCAACAAAGTTCGGTTGCGTCGTTGTCGTCTTTTATAGAAGCTATTTCAGCGGGGAATTTCTCTGTAGATCTTAGTCTGGAAGGAGAAGATACATTGACAAAAACACTTGTCACGATGAGGGACAAGCTGCGCGAGAATGCTGACAATGATCGTAAGCGCAACTGGAGTACATCAGGTCTTGCGCAGATCGGAGAGATTCTCAGGTCGCACAATACGTCTATAACTGATCTTTACGATGGTATTATCCGTTTTGTCGTCAAGTATACCCGGAGCAATCAGGGAGGATTATTCCTTTTGAATGATGAAAACGAAAGTGATAAGACACTTGAGCTGGTATCGTGTTATGCATTTGAGCGGAAGAAGTTTCTGAATAAGAGAGTCGCCCCAGGGGAAGGCCTCGTCGGGCAATGTTATCTTGAGGGGCAGCGCATATACCTCAAAGAAGTTCCTCAGGAGTACATTTCCATTACGTCTGGTTTGGGAGGCTCGAATCCAAATGCGCTTTTGATAGTGCCATTGAAAGTGAATGAGACGATCTACGGCGTTCTTGAGCTTGCCACATTCGGGCAGTTCGAAGAATACCAGATTGAACTTGTGGAAAAACTGGCGGAAACAATTGCTTCCACCATATCTACCGTAAGAACGAACGAAAGCACCAGGATGCTTCTCGAACGGACTCAGCAACAAGCTGAAGAGATGCGTGCTCAGGAGGAAGAGATGCGTCAGAATATGGAAGAGCTGGAGGCAACGCAGGAAGAAATGAGGCGCAAGGAGAAGCACATCGAAGTGATGCTTGATGCGGAGAAGAGAAGGAATGAATTTAATAACAGAGGCCGTCAGATCGTGATAGACCTCTCCAAATCGAAGATCCTTCTTGACGGTAAGTGGTTGCCATCTCTGGAAAAAATATCGACAGAGGTTGCAGAACATCTGGAGGTTTCGCGTGTATCCATATTCCGCTATG
>JAEYXN010000173.1 GCA_023431285.1 Bacteroidota bacterium | reverse complement strand
ATTGAAAAACGAGCTCAACAGGAACGAAGATCGTGAAATTTGGTCCTGCAAATGGATCTTTACTTTTGAAGGGAAGGTCCTTCATGTTTAGTCCGGACATTCTGTAGAGAGAGGCTCCCGCTTCCAGCGCGAAATAACGGTTCAGGTCGAAGCCCAGGCCCCTGATTGAGAACGGACTGATGGGCGTCGAGAAGTATCCGTCTTTCGGAATGAAATACGAAAATGAAAGACCGAAGCTTTGCGCTTGCGCGGATATCTGAGTAACGAGAGAGATGAATACTATCAGGAGGCACTTGCTGATTTTCATTTGTCGAGTTTGTTATAGGTCGAGTAAAGCATTTGTTGATGGGCTTTGCCTAGCGATATGTCGTGCGGCGTGGCACCATCCTGTTTCAGGAATTGCTTCCCTGTATTATCGTAAACGATATGAGTATGTGGAAGGACGAAACCAAACCCATCGGTGAAGTAATACGCCGCGAAGGACTTCGCGTCAGCAGAGAGGAGGTCGCGGCTGAAGATGAATGTGGTGTCCCGACTGTCGAGCTGAGACAGGATAGTGTTTGCGATATCAGTCTGGCTTCCAATGGTCGTAACAACTGTATCTCTGGTGATTGCTCCACCGGTAAGTAGAAGCGGTATATGAAATCTTTCTTTCTGGATAAGTTCTTTGTTTCGTGGATGACGGTGACCGTGATCTGCGGTAATGACCACCATCGTGTCTTCCCACCAGGGCTGTGTACGGCTGTATTGAATAAAAGTGCCGATGGTTTTATCGGTATAGTGACATGAATTGAGGAAGAGCGATTCTTCATCCGTACCCGTGCGAAAGGGTGGATCCAGAGGAACGTCAAATGGTTCGTGACTGCTGAGAGTAAGGATGACTTTGAAGAATTTACCGCGTGTGGTGTCAAGCTCATACATTGCCTGCTCAAACATAAGATGATCGTGCACGCCCCATTTTGAAGTATATTGTTCAGAGGGGAAGTCGTCCAGGTCTGTGAGATGATCGAATCCGCTTGAATTCAGGTACGACCGGAAGTTAGCGAAGTCGATATCGCCTCCATAGAGGAAGGAAGTATTGTATCCAAGCGCTCGCAGCTTTCTGTTCAGCTGGGGGAGTCGTTCTGTTTTTGCCGGAAACTTTATAACAGATCCTTGCGGCTGTGCTGGGAATCCGCTGAGTATGCTGATAAGACCTTTGTCTGTTCGGTCACCGGAGGAGTAGATATTTGAAAATAGAATTCCCTGGTGGCAGAGGCTGTCGATGTTCGGAGCGACCCCGGGAACTCCCCCAAGCGATTCAATCACATCGGCAGTGAAACTTTCAATTATGATAAGAATTATATTGGGCGACGGTGAAGATACGACCTTTACGTTGTTGGTGGTTTTATACAGGTCATTGAACAAAGTAGCAGTCTCGGTGCGGTCGAAGAAGTTTTCCGGATATTCATTTGAGGAACCTTTTTGTACACTATAAAGGAAGTTCCAGATCACATTCACCGCACTGTGGTTGGCGTATGCTTTCGTATTGTGGAAATATACAAAGCCAGTATTCATGGGTGCAACGGTGAAGCTGCCGCGGATAGGCAGGAACATCAATGCTGTTAAAAGTAACATCGTGGTGCCTACACGCCAGGAAGATATGGCGGGCTGCACCCGTTTCATTACCGGAAATATGGCTTTTCGAATAATGGATACCGAAGCTAAGAAGAGTATAATGAAGATGAGGCTCAGCTTCATGTAAACTACTGAAGGAATGCTGGACATTGCCTCACCTCCGATATACATAAGGGGAGTGGTATTCATGCGGAAACCCCAATGGCGATAAAGCTCCACGTCCACTACGACGACCAGGGAGGCAAATGCGATGAGTATTGAAGTCAGCCACAGTAGAATGCGCATTGAGGGCTCTGGATTTCCAAAGGCAGAAGCGATCAATACTATTCCGGATGCGGCCATGAAATATCCGGTGATACTTGCGTCCATTCGCAGGCCGTATAGTAAGGCCTGGAAGATCTCTATCGTGGAGAGGTCGGCGGTGAGGTGAGCGTTGTAAATGAGAAATACTATGCGCGCAACGATCATGAAGCACATCCAGAATACAATGAGGGAAACAAAGATCCGGAGCCGTTCGCGCATTTTATTTCAGGAGATGATCATTCGCATAGCCGAACCGTTATTACTCAATGGAGAAGGTCATTTCGCCATCCTTGCCGTCCTTAAGCTGAACACCGACTTTCTTCAGGTCATCGCGGATCTTGTCCGACAAAGCAAAGTTTCTGTCTTGTCGTGCTTTCTTTCGCAGGTCGATCAATACATTGATGACGCCTTCCAGGAGCTCGTTGTTTTGTGCCTGTTCTTCCTTCAGGCCAAGCACGTCTTCCATTATGCCAATGTATGCTTTCCTGAATTCTTCAAAGACATTACTGTCGATGGAGGAGAGGCTTATGTTACCGGATTTGAAGTCGTTGATCCTTGCCGACATCTCAAATAATACGGCCAGTGTTTTAGCTGTATTGAAGTCGTCACTCATTTCGAGATGGACTTCGCGTGTGAGGCGTTGCAGTTCTTCCGTAATTTCTTTGTTTACGGCGGATGTTGTTCCGTTATGTTCCAGTTTCCTGATAATGCCCAGAGCGTTCGACAACTTTTTGAAACCGCGCTCTGCAGCGTTGAGGGCTTCATTGGAGAAATCGAGTGTACTGGAATAATGGGACTGCAGCATAAAAAAGCGAACCGTCATCGGGCTGAATCCTTTCTCAAGCAGAGGATGGTTTCCTGAGAACAGTTCTTCCGGAAGGAAAGAGTTGCCGAGGGACTTACTCATCTTCTGGCCGTTTACCGTCAGCATGTTGGAATGTATCCAGTATCTGACGGGGTCTTTGCCATTCGCTGCGACGGCTTGAGCGATTTCGCATTCGTGGTGAGGGAACTTGAGGTCCATTCCACCGCCGTGGATATCGAATGTCTCTCCGAGATATTTTGTGCTCATCACTGTGCACTCGATGTGCCATCCCGGAAAACCTTCACCCCAGGGTGATGGCCAGCGCATGAGATGAGCGGGAGAGGCTTTCTTCCATAGTGCGAAGTCTACCTTGTTTCTCTTTTCATCCTGGCTGTCGAGTTTCCTTCCACTTTCGATGAGGTCTTCGATAACGCGACCGGAGAGTATGCCGTAGTTGTGATTCTCGTTGTATCGCGACACGTCGAAGTACACTGATCCGTTCACTTCGTATGCGAATCCGGCTTTAATAAGCTTTTGTGTAATCTCGATTTGTTCGACGATATGTCCTGTGGCGGAGGGTTCGATGCTGGGAGGGAGGATATTGAACCGGGTGAGTACCTCATGGAAGTTTGTCGTGTAGTGTTTAACGATTTCCATGGGTTCCAGCTTTTCGAGCCGCGCTTTCTTGGCGATTTTATCTTCTCCTTCATCGGCGTCGTTCTCGAGGTGTCCGACATCGGTGATGTTTCGGACGTATCGGACTTTATATCCAAGGTAGCGGAGGTATCGGGCGATGACGTCGAATGTGAGGAAAGTGCGTACGTTCCCGAGGTGTACATAGTTGTAGACGGTTGGACCGCAGACATACATTCCTACGTAGCCGGGGTTAACGGGCGTGAAGAGCTCTTTATTATCACTTAAAGAGTTACTGATGTGAAGGGGGTATTGATCAAAAAGTGCCATAGCGAATAAGAGGGCGAAAATACAGATTGTCGGTTAAAGGTATTTGAGTGTGCAGTGTTAATGTTTTGTAAAGTTCGGGATGTTTTGTATGGGAATGCGGTCGTGTGTGTCTTGTGTGTGCCTACACTTCGCCAAATTTCGCAGGTCGAAAAGGAGGGTTGATCTTTAATTTTCGGCATCGCAATGGTGTCCGCGAACGGTTTCGTAAACGATTGCGCAGACGATTGCGGTAAAATATTTCTTTATTTTTTTATCTGTTATATGCCAAATATCTACTTTAGAAAAAATGTACTCTCCAAATAATCTTTGGAGGGGTGCAATCCCAACAAATTTTTAACACCTAAACCAAAACCAAAGTATGAAGAAAATCTACAGGGGGTTGAGTATGACAGCGGCCTTGCTGCTGATGCTTGCGTCGGTAGTGCTTGCTCAGGAGAGGCAGGTTTCCGGGACGATCCTGGACGAAACCAGCTCACCGATGCCAGGCGTTAACGTAATCCTGAAGGGGACCTCGATCGGTACTGCATCAGACGCCGATGGAAAGTTCTCTCTGCAAGTACCGAATGACCAATCGGTGCTTGTAATTTCATTTGTCGGCTACCAGACACAGGAAGTCTCGGTAGGATCACGCTCTTCGATCACTGTGAATCTTGCTCCCGATGCGGAGACATTGACAGAGATCGTCGTTACCGGATATCAGATCCAGGATCGTAAAGAAGTTACCGGGGCAGTATCGGTTGTAAAACCAGAACAACTTGCAGCAGTGCCATCAGGTAACGTTGAACAGCAGTTGCAGGGACGTGTTTCAGGTATCACCGTTATTACAAACGGTCAGCCCGGAACGACCAGTATCGTCCGTCTACGGGGATTTGGTTCTTTCGACAGTAATGAACCTCTTTATGTAGTCGATGGCGTACGGGTAGGATCTGTGGACTTCCTGAACCCTGATGATATCGAGACAACGACGGTTCTGAAAGACGCCGCCGCTGCTTCTATCTATGGAGCGAGTGCGGCAGGTGGTGTAATTGTATATACCACCAAGCTTGGCAAGAAGGGCACTGGAGAAAAACTTCGCGTATCATACAATGGTTTGTATGGTGTAACTGTTCCTGGCAAGGTTGACAATATCCTTAGCCCTCAGGAACAGGCAGATTGGACATGGACTGCGTTACGCAACACTGCAGCGCAGTTGGGAACAACTCCAACGCTTCAGCATGATCAATATGGCAGCGGAGCGAACCCTGTACTTCCTGACTATCTCATGGTGGGCGATCAGTTCGGCGTGGTTGGCAATGTTGATCTGGGTGCTCAACGGGCGCTTTATAATAACAATCCTTCGAAGGGACCCCTTCATCTGGTAATGCCAGCTAACAAAGCCGGTACAAACTGGTGGGACGAGATCACTCAGAACGCGGTTGTTCAACGTCACACACTTTCATTTCTTGGCGGTGGCGAAAATAGCAGCTTCTATGCAAGTTTCGCTGCGCAGGATCAGGATGGTATTCTTCTCCATCAGAAATTCAAGCGCTACACTCTGCGCCTAAATAGCCAACACAATGTAGGTAAACGGGTTCGCATTGGTCAGAGTTTTCAGGGATCATATATCCAACGCCTTGGGTTGATTGGAGGTAATGGAGGTCGTGGTGCTGCTAACGAAGAAAGTGACGTACTTTCTGCTTTCCGTATGCCAGCAATCATTCCGGTATACGATGCTTTTGGCGGGTACGCAGGTACAGCAGCAAAGGGTTTAAACAATCCTCGTAACCCGGTAGCAGCACGGAACCGCTCAAAAGACAATGGCGGATATAATATCATGGCATTCGGCGATATCTATGGCGAAGTTGATATCATTGAAGGCCTGACTTTCCGAACAATGATTGGCGGGAGCATCAGCGCATCATACTTCAATTTCTACAATCGCCCTTCTTATGAGAACTCCGAAAACGGAGCCTGGGTAATTACTTATGGTGAGGGAGCGAACTCATTTTATAACTGGCAATTCACCAATACGCTGCGTTATAAAAAGTCATTTGATAAGCACGATATTACAGTGCTCTTAGGTAATGAAGCCATAAGCAATTCAACAGGACGAGCCATTCAAGGAAGTGGGCAGGGACCTTTTGCTGACGATGTAAACTACGTTACACTTACTACAGTTGGAAACCGCGTGGTAAACAGCGATTACATAAGAGGCGCGAATATCGCTTCTATGTTTGGTAAGGTAGACTACATGTTTAATAACAGGTACCTTGTCAGCGCGACTGTTCGTCGTGATGGTGACTCGAGGTTTGGCGAGAATAATCGCTACGGTGTGTTCCCGGCGTTCTCTGCAGGATGGAGAGTAACAGAAGAAGAATTCATGAGTTCTGTTGGAGCTGTCAGTGATCTCAAGATCCGCGGGGGTTGGGGACAGATGGGTAACTCGAACGGTGTTCGTATTGATAACCAGTATAGTTTGTATGCATCAAGCCTCGGTCTTGCGTTTTATGACATCGCAGGAGGAAACGGCGCTGGAACAGAAGGTTTTTACAGAGCACGTATCGGCAACCCGAATGGTCAGTGGGAAACTGCGACAACTTCGAATATTGGTATAGACGCGACATTGTTCGATGGCAAGTGGGAAGTGGTGTTCGATCTTTGGAAGAAGAAGACGGATGATCTCCTTTATCGCCTTCCAACACCAGCAATTATCGGTCCGATCGCCAATGACCCTTCGATCAACATTGCATCAATGGTCAACAAAGGCTTTGATATGCAGATCATCAATCGCGGGAATATCACTTCTGACCTCAAGTATGAAGCTAACCTGACTGGTTCGTGGTTGTCAAATGAGATTACCTCAGTCGCACCAGGTGTAACAAACTTTGAATCCGGGGGAACCCGAATTGGCAACGCGATCCGTAACCAGGTGGGCGGACCTATGTCTGCATACTTTGGATACAAAGTGGCAGGCTTGTTCCAGAACCAGGCTGAAATCGACGCAGCTCCAAGACAGGAAGGCGTAACACGCACACAAGACGCGACCGCAGATAGCCCTGCATCCGGAGTGGGACGTTTCCGTTACGTAGATGTGAACGGTGACGGAGTGATCACACCTGATGACCGTACTTACCTTGGTGATCCAATCCCTGCATTCACAGGAGGTATTAACCTCAAGTTCAATTACAAGGCTTTCGAATTAGAGACATTCCTCTATGCAGCTCTTGGCTTTGAAAACTACAACTTCTCCCGTTGGTTCACTGATTTCTATCCTTCATTCACTGGAGCAGCGTATGGAGAAAGAGTTCGTGAGTCCTTCACATTTGAAGGTGGTGGAAACACTACCCCGATATTCGAGAACGTGTCCAATATCAGTACAAACAACGCTCACAACTCCTACTACGTAGAAAAAGGAAATTATGCGCGCCTTGTTAACCTGCAGATTTCCTACAACTTCCCGGCGTCTGTCCTCGACAGAATTGCGTTCCAGAGGGCGAAGATTTATCTGCAGTCGACAAACCTGTTCACCATTTCTAACTATTCGGGATTGGATCCTGGCGTAGGTGGAGCGGCTGATACAACACTCGGTCTTGACTTTGGGAACCCTCCTGTGACAAGGGGTTATATTATCGGTGTGAATCTTACGTTCTAACCAACTTTTAATTGAAACGAATTATGAGAAATATTTTTAGTAGAAAACGAATAGCGCTCCCTCTGATATTGGCGTTGTTTTTCAGCGCACTGAGCTGTAGCGACTCGTTCCTTGATGTGCCTCCGACGGCCTCACTGACTGAGGAAGTGCTTGCGACGAAAGCGGGCGTGGAAGGTTTGCTGATCGGAACGTATTCTGTCCTTAACGGCCGTGGTAATGGCTGGCATGGTGGTTCGACAAACTGGCTCTGGGGAAGTATCCGTGGCGGTGATGCAAATAAAGGCACAAACGCCGGTGACTTTGCGTCCATGAACCCTATCGAAAGATTTGAGGTTGACGCCAACAACCCAGAAGTGCATTCAAAATGGCTTGGGTCTTATGAGGGAGTTGCGCGTGCAAACAGAGTATTGGCACTACTGGATCTGGCTACCGACGTAACCGATGCAGACAGGGCCAGGATTGGTGGTGAAGCACGTTTTCTTCGTGGCCACTTTTACTTTGAGCTTGTGAAGAATTTCGAGAAAGTCCCATATGTGGATGAAACTCTTGATTTGACTACTGGCGCTGCAGACGTAAAGAATGATGTTGATATCTGGGATAAGATTATAGCTGACTTTCTTGCGGCTTACAATACCTTGCCTGAGACGCAGGCACAGATCGGTCGCGCGAATAAATATGCTGCTGCGGCCTACTTGGGTAAAGCATATCTTTTCATGCAGCCCGAACCTAACTACACAGAAGCGCTGAAGTATTTTAATGAAGTTATTACTACGGGAAAAACTTCTGATAACAGGCCTTACGGATTGTTCCCTGATTTCGCCGGACTCTTCCGTCTGGCTAATGAAAATTCTCAGGAGTCAATCTTTGCCTTCCAGGCTACCGGTGGTGCCTCAAGCACTGACAACGCAAACCATGAGTACGCAATGAACTTTCCGTACAACACTCAGCCAGGAAACTGCTGCGGATTCTTCCATCCAAGCTTCGAACTGGCAACGTCTTACCGTACGGATGCTGATGGACTGCCTCTATTGGATAAGACCTACCGCCTGGATGCAAATACGCTGAAGACAGACCAAACCGTTCTTTCTACATCTGACTTTACCCCTGATGCAGGTAACCTGGATCCCCGCCTTGATCACACAGTTGGTCGTCGGGGCATTCCATTCCTTGATTGGGGTCCACACCTTGGTTACAGCTGGGTTCGCGATCAGTCATATGCTGGTCCATATACACCCAAGAAATATACGTATGCTAAATCAGAGGAAGGCTCACTCGATAAGAGTGGTTGGACTCCTGGCTACATGGCGACAAACTTCATGATCCTTCGTTTTGCCGATGTTCTTTTGATGGCGGCAGAATGTGAGGTTGAAGTTGGCGATCCTGAAATTGCAAGAGACTACGTTAACCGCGTAAGGACGCGTGCAGCCAATCCTGCAACATTCGTGAAGAATGGCGGAAACAACGCAGCGAACTATGTCATCGGAACTTATGATGACTCCTGGACGGGTAATGAGGATTTTGCCCGCGAAGCTGTGCGTTTCGAGAGAAAGCTTGAGCTGGCTCTTGAAGGACATCGTTTCTATGACCTTGTAAGATGGGGCATCGCTGATGCAGAGATCAATGAGTATCTTGATTTCGAGGCAGCAAGAATACCATCTCAATTCGGAGGGGCAAGTTTCACTACCAAGCATGAATACCTGCCAATCCCTCAGGTGCAAATCGATCTTCAGGGGCCAGATATTCTCAAGCAGAGAGACGGTTTCTAAGAAGATTTCTTCAACTAAATTTCAAAACAAGTCATACGTAAGTATGACTTGTTTTATTTTTACAGAACCACAATTCATTAACTAACCTTGAAGTAATGCGGGAAAGCTATCCAATTCTCTCTGTCGGAAATCTACTTGCAGTCTCAATCCTCATCTTGATCCTCGGAGCATGTTCAGACCGGAAAGAAGACACACTCTTTGAATTAGTGGATCACGAAGATCATGGCATACACTTCGTTAATATCATCAAGGAATCAGATTCTCTCAGTATTCTCACTCTTGAGTACGTATACAACGGGGGGGCTGTGGGCCTCGGTGATTTTAATAATGACGGATTGACGGATGTGTTTCTCGGAGGGAACATCGTTCCGGATAAGCTGTACATCAACCAGGGAGATCTTAAGTTCAGAGAAGTGACCAAAGAGGCAAAGATACCTGCTTCCAATAAATGGCGTTCGGGTGTCGCTGTCGCGGATGTTAATGCAGATGGATTGCTCGATATTTACGTGTGTGCAACAATCAGTGAAGACTCTGCTCTAAGGGAGAATCTGCTCTTCATCAACGAAGGCCCGAATGAAAATGGTATTCCAACGTTCACTGAAAAAGCGAAAGAGTTTGGAATTGCCGACAATGGACATAGTTCCAACGCAGCTTTCTTTGATTATGATCTTGATGGTGATCTCGATCTTTATGTACTCACCAATACAATAGAAAAGGGTATACCTACAAATTACCGGCCCAAGATCAACAACGGAACGGCTAAGAATACCGATAGATTGTATCGGAATAATGGAGACAACACTTTTACCAACGTGTCCAATGAAGCGGGTATCATCTATGAGGGATACGGCCTCGGACTCGCGATTGCTGACGTTAACCTGGATGGCTGGCCTGACATATATGTAAGTAACGACTACATCGCCAACGACCTCTTATACATTAACAACGGCGATGGTACGTTCTCCAATAAGATTGATGAATACATCAAACACCAGTCACAATTTTCAATGGGTAATGATATCGCGGATATCAACAATGACAGTTACCCTGATCTTATTACTCTTGACATGCTTCCCGAAGGCAATCTCCGCCGCAAGACAGTTATTAGTGGCGTGGGATATACTTCGTACATCAATAACGCGAAGTATGGTTATGCGCCTCAACATGTGCGCAATATGCTGCAGTTGAATAATGGGGATGGAACGTTCAGTGAAATCGGTCAACTCGCAGGCTTACATCAAACCGAATGGAGCTGGTCACCGCTTTTTGCCGACTTTGACAATGATGGCCTTCGCGACTGTATTGTCACGAACGGATTTCCGAGGGATATCACTGACAGGGACTTCAGTAATTTTCGCGGCGGTCCGGGTGGACAGATCGCAAGCAATAGATTTCTTCTGGATTCTATACCTGTCGTTAAAATTCCAAACTACGCTTTTAGGAACAACGGTGACTACACCTTTACCGACGTTACCTCTGCATGGGGCATGTCGCAGCCATCATTTTCCAATGGCGCTGCTTTCGCGGATTTCGACAATGACGGAGACCTGGATTATATCGTCAATAATATTAACGATCCTGCATTTCTGTATAAGAATACACTCAACGATAAAAAGTCCCAGCAGAAGAATCATTATATCCGGCTGGCTTTCAGAAATGGAAAGAGTCTTTCTGCAGGGCTTGGGACAAAGACATATTTGTACGCCGGCGGAAAGGTTCAGTATCATGAACACTCCACTTTTCGCGGATACATATCTACTGTCGAGGATGTTGTTCACTTCGGTTTGGGAGATATGGCAAAGGTTGATTCCATCCAGGTGATCTGGCCGGATAGCCTGGTGTCTGTAATAGTCAGCCCTGAAGTGGATAAGCTGATGATAATTGACAGGGCCGACGCTGTTAAGAAACCGCTTCCCCGGCGAGTAGTCGAACCGTTGGTTGAACGCAGCAACGCTATCACCTTTGTTCATCAGGAAAACGATCTTATCGATTTCAATTTACAGCGAACACTTCCTCATAAGTTTTCTCAACAGGGACCTGGGATGGCTGTCGGCGACGTAAATAATGACGGGCTTGAAGATGTTGTTGTTGGTGGCGCGTCGGACTATCCGACTTTTGTTTTTATACAGGAGCCAAATGGTCATTTCGGTGGAAAGGCATTGGGTGCAGAAAAACCTGAGGAGGATCAGGGGCTACTGCTTTTTGACGCTGATAACGATGGTGATCAGGACCTGTATGTGGTAAGCGGAGGCTTTGGATTTCTTCCAGGGGATAAACGCTATCAGGATCGTTTGTATCTGAACAACGGAAAAGGAGCATTTACTCTCTCGCCGGATGCGCTTCCGGTCGAAACGCACAACGGCTCCTGTGTACGCGCTGTGGATTTCGATCAGGATGGAGATCTTGATCTTTTTGTAGGTGGACTTGTCATTCCTGCGCAGTATCCTTATCCGGCTGAGAGTATGCTTCTTCAGAATAACAACGGCAAATTTATTAATGTAACAGATGAAATAGCGCCGGGATTAAAGACTGTCGGAATTGTGAACGACGCGATCTTGTCTGATTATAACAATGATGGTCATGTGGACCTCATCATTGCCGGAGAGTTCATGCCGCTGACCATATTCACCAATAACAACGGAAAGTTTTCGAAGCTCGCAGATACAGGGATGGAGAAATTTACCGGGTGGTGGTCTTCGATCGCTGCGGGTGATTTTGATAATGATGGAGATATTGATTTTGTGGCAGGGAACCTTGGGCTGAACAACTATTACAATGTTTCTCCGCAGAGGCCCTTAAAGATATATGCAAAGGATCTTGATGATAACAATAGTGTCGAGGCGGTGATCACCTGCTACTTTAAATCGCCGGATGGAGAGATGAAGGAGTATCCCATTCATTTCTGGGACGAATTAAACTCGCAGAGTCCGAAGTTTCGCCGCAAGTTCGAGTACTACAAACAATATGGCCGTGCTACTATCGACAAATTGCTTACCGAAGCAGAGTTGAAGGATGCAATGATTCTGGAGTGTAACTACACGTCAAGCAGTTTCATCAGAAACGATGGTAATGGGAAATTTACAGTGTCCGCTTTACCGAGAGAAACTCAGTTTGCGCCGATGCGCGGAATGATCACTGACGATGTTAATGGCGATGGGAAGCTTGACGTTCTCCTGACTGGTAATGACTATGGCAATGAGGTCTTCTCCGGACGTTATGATGCGTTTACGGGCGCGATCCTTCTTGGAGATGGAAAGGGTGGGTTCGCGTTATCGTCTGCGGCTTCATCAGGATTCAGAGTGATGGGTGATGCAAAAGCCCTGGTTCGCATAGCGGGGAAAAATCCTGTCTACGTTGCGTCGCAGAACAGGGATAGCATTCTGAGTTATTCGCCACGACGTTCGCAGCCTGCGATGTATTTCGCACCTGAGTCTACGGATACCTATGCCGTTGTGACGCGTGCAAACGGTGAAAAGTACAGAGTTGAATTCTATTATGGTTCAGGATACTATTCACAGTCTGGCAGGAAGGTATCTTTTGGTAATGATGTCCGTGAAGTAGTCGTTTACAATAGTAAAGGTGAACAGCGAAACGTTAACGTACATTTGATGTCTCAGAATCCCTGATCCAAGGGCGTTCTGAACAGACGGGTTATCGTACCAGGTTGTTCTTCAGCAGGAGAACAGAGATTTTATTTTCGCTCCACATCTTCCTCTGTTCCTCAGGCACTCCCTGCGCGAGGTTCAGCGCACCTAATACGAGGTCAATATCGGAGTCACCGTCGAAGTCTCCGGTTTCCAGTGTGATCCAGCGCCCGGAAGAACTGCTGGCAACAGAGAATGGCGTAAATGAAGATTTGTTATTCTCAAAGTAGACAAAGCTTGTTTGTGAATTTGAGAAGTCAGGAAAATACGCGACTGCAGCAATGTCATTGTCTCCGTCGCCATCAAAATCTTCTATCGCAAAGTCGAAGACGCCATCCATTTGGAGGAAGTGAGAATCTTCGAACTCCATGGGCTCACGTCCCAGGAAGATCCGTATCCCATGGTAAGGCTTGAGCACTCTTGAGAAATCCGCGTTGTCACCGTTGCAGTATACGATGTCTTCGATGCCGTCTTTATCGAAATCGAGCATATTGAAGTCACTGGATCCGAACACTGGCGGAAACCGTTTCAGGATTTTGGTCTGGAATTTGAAATTGCCATTGTTGATGAACGCAGTCATTTGTTCGTCACCCTGCGTTATAAGAGCCACCAGGTCCGGCTTGCCATCGCTATTCACGTCTCTTACAAAAACGCGACGGGTTCCAGGTAAAGAGTGGACCACGTGTTTGTCGAAGCCATCTTTTGTTGCTTCAAAGACCAGAAGGCTTCCCCTGAAGTTGCCGAAGCATGAAATGATTAAGTCCTTATCTCCGTCGTTGTCCATGTCATGTTCGACGAAGTGCACTGGTCGTTTTAACGAGTCGATAAGGACTCGCTGCGTGTGTTTCCTGGTATTCAACGCAACAAGTTGGCCTTCAAACTGATCGTTAGGATCCATGACCCCCATAGTGAGAACCAGAACACTATCGCGATTCACATACTGAATATGCGCCGGAGGGCTGTCGAGCATAAAGCTATCCCGCACCACTTCATTCTTCCGGAATAGGAAGAGCTTCGATAGACGTGTCCCGATGAATGTATCTCCATTGTCGTCATTAAAGTCGATGAGGGTAATGAAAGGGTCGCGGATTCCTGAGAGTGACGAAGTTCCCGGCGTGAACTGCACCATGTCCTGGGTGACAAGATTTTTGTGTTCCAATGAATCGGGGGCATTCTTCATATAATAGCCATGAATCCTTTCCCAGTTTTCCTCGGAGATAAATCCTTTCGGAGGTAGACTCCGCAGCACTTCCTCAATATTAGTATGCTGCAGCGACCAGATCTTTTCCTGGTCCAGCCCCATTCTGAATCTCATTTCCGGCATAACACCATCCTTCCACACCGTTTTGGGGAGGAGGGAGGGCTCAGGAAAAAGGTGACAGCTTCCACAATACGCGCGCGCCGCTTCTTCATCGGACGTTCTCTCGCACCCCGCAAGGAGGAGAAGAGACAGGGAAGCAAGAATATTGAGAATTGACTTAAGGCCGACTTTTATCACGTGGGAGGGATCAGTTCGTGTTGCAAAATACGACAACACCGGCTGCACCCAAACGATAATTCCCGAAGAACTCGTTACAGCTAGCCATTACAGAGGGTTGATGTATTGCCAAGGGGTCCACATCTACACATGAATTTCAGTAGTGCGTAGAATTAATTGGATATCAATCGTTTATAAAATGCTGATGAAATTAAGAAGTATCGCTGTAATAGTGTTGATGTGGTTTTGATGTATCCGAAAAGTTTAAAAAAGGCGCCCCGCTCCCCAATTTCGCAATCGCAACCAAGAACGATTGCGGGTATTTCAATCAAAACCAAACTTATGATGATGAAAAGACTTTACAAGCTGACCTTGACAGTCATTGCACTGTTGATGTGCGCATCATTGGCACTGGCTCAGGAACGAACAGTTTCGGGCGTCGTGTCCGATGAGGCAGGGCAGCCCCTCCCGGGGGTAAACGTATTAGTAAAAGGGACTTCAGCAGGAACCGTGACCGACGCGTCCGGGACATACACTTTAGATGGTGTGGGAAATGGGTCCACTCTTGTTTTCTCCTTTATCGGTTATACGTCAACGGAAGTGCTGGTTGGCACGCAGACCAGCGTAAACGTATCCTTAAATCCTGATGTAACTTCTCTGGAAGAGATTGTTGTCGTGGGGTATGGTGAACAGAAGAAGAGTCTTGTGACTGGGGCGATCTCGTCGGTTAAGTCTGAAGATTTGGCCACGGTTTCAGTGGGTTCTATCGACCAGGCTATCCAGGGTCGAACTGCCGGGGTGAATATGTCTCCAAATTCCGGGCAACCTGGTTCTGGTGTACGGATCCGCATTCGTGGGATCGGTTCAAACGGTAACTCGAATCCTCTATTCATCATCGACGGAGTTAGAACCGGCACTGATGGAATGGACTACCTGAACCCGCAGGACATTGCTTCTATCGAGGTATTAAAAGACGCGGCCTCTGCGGCGATCTACGGTGCAGAAGGTGCCAACGGGGTGGTTATTGTAACAACGAAGAAAGGCAAGGCCAATACATCGGAGATCTCTTACAACGGACAGTATGCTGTTCAATCAATGAGACCGAATGCGTTAAACCTGATGAATAACCGCCAATATCAACTGTACCTGAAAGAAGCTGGTTTTGCACCACCACAAATTCCTACTGATGCTGAGGTAGCTGCAGATCCTGTAGGCACTGATTGGCAGGATGTGGCTTTCAAAGACGCGCCGATGCAGAATCATACGATCAATTTTTCAGGCGGGACAGAGAAATCTACTTTGTTTGTCAGCGCTGGATATTTCAGTCAGAAAGGAATTGCAGGAGGTGACAAATCGAAGTTCGAGAGATACTCGATAAGAATAAACTCCAATCACAAACTTCGTAACTGGCTGAATGTTGGTGAGAATCTTTCTTATACAAACCGCGTGAGTTCTTCACTTGCGGACAACACAGAATATGGCGGAACAATATCAAGTGTTCTGAGTCTTCCTCCTGCGACACCTGCGTATTTCAACGGCGATATTCCGCAGATTTTTATTGATCGCATGAATGCAACTGCCGGGGGACCTTACAATTTTACGCGCGCCGATGACGGACGTTACTTCGGTTTGTCGCAGCATCTTTCCGGTGAGTATGGAAACCCTTTGGCTATCTATCAGAATGCAAAAGGCGGAGCTACCCAACACAAGATCCTTGGTAACATCTATGTTGACATCTCTCCTCTAAAAGATCTTAAGATCACCAGCAGGGTGGGTATAGATGCTGCTATTCAACGCAACCGCTTCTGGACACCGAACTATTGGTATTCTTCTGAAGCCAAGAACGCTGAGGCGAACGGTGGACAAAACTGGGACGAATGGTTCACGGCACAGTGGGAGAACTTTGCAACCTACTCAAGGACCTTCGGTGACCACAACTTCATGGTGACTGCAGGTCAAGCCATGCAAAAGTATCAGCACAATAATGTAGTGACAAGTTACTCCGGGTTGTTCCGGGAAGAAGATTCCTGGGCACTTCCTCAATATGTTCCCGATGAGCTGGATCGCGTGGGTGGAAGCATGGAGATTATCACACTGCGTTCTTACTTTGGAAGGTTAAGCTATGACTATCAGGACAAATATCTTCTTGAGGCAAGCTTACGAAGTGATGGATCATCATTGTTGGCAGAGGGCAAGCAGATTGGAACATTTCCCGCTGTCTCTGCTGGATGGGTGATCTCGAATGAAGCATTTTATGAGCCGATTGCCGGAACGATGAGTTACCTGAAGTTAAGAGGAAGCTGGGGTGAGAACGGAAGCTTGTCAAACGTTTCTGTCGGTGCGTGGAGAAATACGATCAGTACAAACGTCGGTGGTCCTATTCGCTATGCGACGGATAATGGCACCTATCTCGTGGGAGCAGCACCTGCACAGGCCGCCAACCCGAACCTGACCTGGGAGACAAGTCAGCAACTTGACATTGGTCTTGATGCGCGCTTCCTGGATGACAGGCTGACGTTTACGATGGATTACTTTATTAAGAAGACAAAAGATCTTATTGCGCCAGGCAATCCTCCTCCGTTCGTGGGTATAGGAATTCCTTTTGTGAATACCGGTGCGTTGCAGAACAAAGGAGTGGAAATAGAACTTGGTTACCGCTCTACTCTTGGTGCTGGATTGAAGTATGAAGTGTCTGCAAACTTGACCTCTGTGAAGAATGAAGTGACAGAGCTTTATCCGGGAACGCAGCCTCCTGCACCGGGGAACGTAGGAACACACTGGCAGAATGCAACTCGTTTTGTCGTTGGACAGCCGGTCTGGTCTATCTATGGATTCAGAACCGACGGAATCTTCCAGACTCAGGAAGAGGTAGATACCTACATTGCGCAAAACAATCTGACCGCATACAACCCTCGGCCTGGTGATCCGATCGTTCGTGATCTGAATGGCGATGGTCAGATAACGTCAGGAGATTATACGAAGATCGGAAGTCCGCACCCGACATTCTATTACGGTGGAAGAGTAAGTGTGTCATACAAGAATTTTGATCTGCTTGTTTTTGCACAGGGACAGGGTGGTAACGATATCGTGATGGGATTCTTCCGGAGCGACAGGGGTACAGCGAACAAACCTGAATTCTTCTTCAAGGATCGTTGGACTGGTGAAGGAACTACCAACAGCTGGTTCCGCGCGCAGACGACAGGCGAAGCTTATTCAAGTGACCTGATGTTGATGAAGGGTGACTTCCTGAAGATACGCCAGCTTCAGCTTGGATATTCTCTTCCTGCGGCAATCAATGAGAACCTTGGTATCCGCAATCTGCGTCTCTATGTGTCTCTTGATAATTACTTCGTATTCACAAAATACAAAGGCCTCGACCCTGAAATCGGCAATGCCGCTTTTAATACCGTGGGTATCGACCGTGGTACATATCCATTCCCTAGAAAAATTGTTGGTGGACTTACCCTCACTTTCTAATTGACTACACTATGAAAAATATTCTAAAGAAAATTAAAGTCGGCGCAGGTGTTATGTTACTGCTTGGAGGTATTTCTTCCTGCAGCGACTTCCTTGATCAGCCAGTGAGCGGAAACTTTTCGGAGTTGAACTTCTACAAAACAGAAGAGGAAGCTCAGAGCGCTCTTGTGGCTGCGTACGACGCCTATGGTAACGCATACAATGCGGTTTGGTCTTCTCTTTATTTGTTGCGTGAAATTCCGTCCGATGATTCGAATGCGGGGGGAAGTGACGGGCAAGACCAGCCGGGCCATCAGAACATTGATGATTTTCGCATTGACGCGCAGAATGATCAGATACAGGGCGGATGGGCTAACCTCTGGTCGGCTATGTTCCGTGCAAACAAGTGTATCAACACTACAAGCGTAGATTTTCCAAAGGGAAATCAGATCATTGCTGAAGCGAAAGTGTTGAGAGGTTTTATTTATCTGGACCTTGTGGGATTGTGGGGTGATGTGCCATTGATCCTGGAAGATATTAAGCCTGAGAATTTTGGTAATCCGGTAAGAGTTTCCAAAGCTGAGATTCTACAGTTTGTGGCGGATGATCTTGCTACTGCGATAGATCACCTTCCGAACAAGAAGGAACTCGGAGTTGGAAACAAGTGGCGTGCGCACCGTGGCACCGCCCAGGCACTCCGTGGTAAGGCATTACTTTGGAAAGGTGATTTCGCCGGAGCGGCAACACAACTTGAGGAGGTTATTAATTCCAATCAATATGAATTGGAGAGCAATCCGATGGCTCCTTTTAGTAGCAAGAATGAATTTGGAAAGGAATCCCTTTTCGAACTAAACTACAGCGGAGAAGGTACCGGTTTCCCATGGGGGTCTTCTGCTGATTCAAATATTATTATTCAACTCATGGGGCCTCGTTCCGACTTTTATGTGAAGGTTGCAGGTGATACGCTCGATGGCGGATGGGGCTTTAACGTTCCAACGGCAGAGCTATACAACGCCTATGGCGATGCAGATGCTTCCAGAAGAGATGCTTTCCTCTGGTCTGAAGAGACTCTCAGGGCGAAAGGTGGCAACTGGAACAATTCTTCAGCTCACGATTACGAAGGATTTATCCGCCGCAAATATGGAACCTTCAGCACTCACACAACAGGTACCTTCGCAACAGACAATTACGGTTCGAATTTTGTGTTGCTCAGATATGCTGATGTTCTGTTGATGGCAGCGGAAGCAAATGCAAAGAGTGCAGATGAACCGAATGCGCGTATTTTCCTGAACAGAGTGCGGACACGTCCAGGTACTGGTCTTCCGGAACTGAACTCCTCCGGGGCGGCATTGATCAATGATATCATCCATGAGAGAAGAGTTGAGCTTGCTTTCGAAGGCCACCGTTTCATGGATCTTGTACGCTGGGGACTTGCTGCCGAAGAGCTCGGTAATCTTGGATTTATTTCCGGGAAGCACGAGTTGTTCCCTATTCCTCAGATAGAGGTCACGGCGTCACGTATGCAGCAGAATCCGAATTATTGATTGGTATGCTGAGATAAAAAAGAGGAGGTGATGAGCCTCCTCTTTTTTATAGTGTGCTATCGACGAAGGATGGTTCGGGAAGCGTGGTGCCGCAATGTTTATTCAATTCACGGATGACGTAAGCCGCAAGCTGGGGCGAATACACTTCCTCGTGCTGGTGCATAAAGAAATACATTCTTCGAAGTCCTGTCGCATTCCATTTACTTATACGTTGTATCCATTCGTCTACTCTCGTGTAGTCCGTTGGGTGAAGACCATTGCCAACAAATCGGATGAATGCATCGGTATTCGTAAGGCGCATATGAACGCAGTCGCGTCGGCCTGATGCGTCCGTAATCACTGAACCGACCTTTCTTTGCTCCATGATCCTGCAAATGTTGTCATACGCTTCTTTGTTCGAGAACCATTCTGCATGACGCAACTCTACAACCACGTCGAGGTCTTCCGGAAGTTGAGAAAGAAACAGTTGGATTGTTTCCAGTGTTTTTGGTCCCATCTGTGGATGAGGCATAAGCAATGATGGTCCGAGATTTTCGCCGAAGCCGGAGATACCATCAACAAAACGCTCTATCAATTCTTCCACGTTTTTCAGGCGACGGATATGCGTGAAGCTTTGGGAAAACTTGGGACAGAATTTAAATCCTGACCCGACTTTGCTCCGCCATGCCGCAGTCTGCTTTTTATTTGGAAGCTTATAAAAGGTGGCGTTTAACTCGATGGAGTTGAAATGCCTTCCATAGTGTTCGAGGAAATCTTTCTCTTTGGTTTTCTCCGGATAGATCTTACCCAGCCAGTCTTTACGGCCCCACTTCGCGCAGCCAACGAATACCTCCATTTCATTAAGGCTTCCGGTAGAGGAAAGGATGCGTGTAGTGTCCGGGTGATCCGCAGGCAGCGAAAAATCTACTGCACTCAGATCATCTTGTTCAAGGCGGCCGAATTCCATATTGCTAACTTACTACAGAAAGATACCAATTTCTATATAGATGGAATTGTTGGCCGGGTTAATTTGCCCTGGTAAGATTCATTTCGAAGAACTTATACCAGGTTTTTCCGTCGGATGAAAACTCTCCGATTTCATTCCACTTTCCGGCGCTTGTATCCAGATTGATGGTGTAGGCAATTTTTCCGGTGGGAACATCAAACCCCCAGCGGTATTTGTTCTCTCCGGTTACTTCAAACCACGCGTCTGTATTGCGCCCATCTTTCAGAAATGATCTGAACTTGTAAGCTTTGGCAGTCTGATCGTAATAGAGCACAGCGAAAGCATGATGAACAATCTTTCCTTCGTCATCTGGAGATTTTCCGGTTCCTTCCACTGTGACAATCATGCCGTCAAGTTTATATTCTATATGTTCATCTACGATTGATTTTTGTGGAGTGCCGGGACCTGGCTGTATCCATCCTTCACCTTTCCAGTTTCCAACCCAGTCTTTGAAGACGTTCATTTTCGATTTATCTACGGGTGGGGGAGGTGTTTGGGAATGGACTGCATAATACGACAGTAGAATTGTGAATGTCAGGCAAATGAATTTCATGGTAGTGGTGTTAAGGATTAACGATGTTGAAATGATGGTCATATGTTCATTTTGATGGTCCGATATATGATTTCAGGTTATTGACATATTCTTCGAAGGCTTTGATACCTTTTTTTGTTACGCGGCAGGTGGTCACTGGCTTTTTTCCCCTGAATCCTTTCTCCACGTTTATATATCCGGCCTCTGAAAGCTTATCCAGCTGAACACTCAGGTTTCCCGCGGTGCTTTCTGTTTTTTCTTTTATAAATGTAAACTCTGCGGACTCCAGGCTCATAAGAAGCGACATAACGGCCAGTCGTAACTGCGAATGGAGTAATGGATCTAGTTCCCTGAAGGTCATCTTACTCCTTGTTGCTCTTTAACATATATCCCGGAATGAGATACCCGCCGATTATCGCCACTGCACCGGCAAGCGGTTGGTAGTTCATCGGGAGGAGAAAACACAGGATGCTGACGATCCAGAAGAAGACGCCGCCTATCTGTAATGGCCGGAATTTTAGAATTACCCCGGACACAACTGTCGGGATAGCGGTCACCAGAAGTATGAGTGGGTTTATCTGGTAGTTGATTTTCGCTCCGAAGAAGATCAATGTCAAAATGGTTACACTATACGTCAGCCATAGCCACCCGGAGATAGAATCGAAGTGCGTAGTGGCTCTTGCATGGCGCCCCCGTGATCCGGCCCGCACCATGGTGTAGATCCATGCCGGAATGGTGATTAGCCATACGAGGTATGGATGCGCGTATTCCGATTGATACAGGATGAACATTCCAACTTGAGCAATCATCACCGTCCATCCCCAGAGTAAGTAATAGAATGAATTTCGCTGCAAATGTCCCTTAGCCTCGTTGATCATGTTGGTGATGATTTCCAGGCTTTCAAATGCGTTAATTTTTTCTGAGTCTTCCATATGATAGTGTTTTACCTTATCAACGTAGTAAATGTAAACTAGTTTATGATGTAAACCAAAAATTTCATGAACCGCTTATTTTCCTTAATTTCGGGCATGTTTACAGGAATTATCGAAACATTAGGGACGGTCACGCACATTTCTGAACAAGGGACTAACCGTCGTTTCACAATCAAGAGTACGATAAGTACTGAGCTTAAGGTTGATCAAAGCGTGTCACATAACGGGGTGTGTCTTACAGTGGTGGAAGTGTCTGGAGATTCGCATAGTGTTGTTGCAGTGGATGAGACTTTGAAGAAAACAACTCTTGGAGCCTGGGTGAAAGGTGAAGAAGTAAATATCGAAAGGTGCATGCTTAACAACGGGAGGTTTGATGGTCATATCGTTCAGGGTCATGTTGATCAGGTGGGAATCGTGACCCGCGTGCAACAACTGGAGGGTAGCTGGCTTTTCGATTTCGAGTACGAAGCGGGAGAGGGGAACGTGACCGTCGAGAAGGGTTCCATATCGGTCAATGGTGCGAGTCTCACATGCTTTGATTCAAAGAAAGGATCTTTCCGTGTCACGATCATTCCTTACACATATGAGCATACAAGTTTCCGACAATTGAAGAAGGGTGATCGCGTGAATCTTGAGTTTGATATCATTGGTAAGTATGTGAAGAGACTTCTTCAGCAAGATTAATCTTCTGTCGGGCGCGGTGAAGCCTTTGCGAGCACATACTGCGTTGTGCGGACACAGATGAAAGCGCACGCTGCTCCGATGATTGCCCCAACCATAATATCTCCGGGATAATGGACACCCAGATAGATGCGCGTGTATGATACGAAGGCAGCCCACGCAAACAATGCAACAATACCTTTCTTGTCGCGGTAGAAAAGAACGCTGAGGAATGCAGCCACACCGAAAGTGTTAGCCGCATGACTGGAGGCAAAGCCATAAAGACCACCGCGATATCCGTTCACTATATGAACCATCCCTTCGAGGGAGGGATCGCGTGATGGCCTGAGCCGCTCGAACAGAGGTTTCAGAATGCTACTGGTGATTTGGTCAGAGAGAGCAATAGTCAGCGCGATTCCAATAAGCACGATCCAGCTTGATAAACCATACTTCCTGTAAATGAGAAACATGAGGTACGCGTACAGCGGGAGCCATACGAGAGTATTTGTAAGGAAGAACATCGTCTGGTCGAGCCAGGGCGCGTTAAGATCATTCAGGAAAAGGAATAAATCTCGATCGAGTTCAGCGAGTTCATGCATTCCCTGCTACTTTTATTCTTTCTTCCAGGTTTTGTTTTTCAATCCAGGCCACCGCGTCTGCCATTGTTGTGACACACTCTATGGTAATCCCAACCTCGCGCATCTTTTCACGGTTTTCATACGAGTTCAGTTTTTCTGTGTCCGGAAAAACCACCACAATGCGGGACAAGCCCTGCTTCACCGCTTCGGAAATTGCCAATGAGGAATCACTTCCAAACTGAGAACTCAATAATGCGGAGTGCGCGCTGTAATCGGAGATGTAATTGGGAGTGTTATACACCTTTACAAAGTCAAGAATCTTCCTCGTTACTGTGGCATACTGCTCCGAAGTCACTTCCTTATGCCATGTGGTTCCAATACAATTGATTCGTGCATCAAAGAAGATCTCGGCAAAGGATTCCTGGTAAAGGATTTGTCGCTCTGCGTTTTCCGGCTTACGCAACTTTACGATGAACCTTGTAAACTTGTTCACCTCACTTTCAACGTTGATCGATCCACCGAGAGCTTCGGCTTGTAACTTGACGAGGTATAATCCAAGTCCTTTTCCCTCAGTATGGTGATGAAAGCGTTTGTACAGCCGGAACATATTGTCCTTGTCGCGGCTAAGATCAATACCCAGTCCGTTGTCTTCTACTTCGATGAGGTAATGCTTTTTATCTTCGTGTGTTGTAATCGAAAGGATTGGCTTCCTTTCTGATGACCGATACTTGATGGCGTTACTGATAAGGTTGTAAAGTATGCTATGTACCATCGGCCTCACGCTGTACAGAATGCCGCCTTCATTGAGATTCAGATTAATGGACACATTATTGGTCTCTATCTCTCGGTTCAATACCTCTAGAATCTCATTGATTTCATGTTCAACATCGATTTGTTGCCGTATCTGGAAAATGTCGTGGCGGATATCTATGATCTTCCCGAGGTCTTTAATGATGTTGTCAAGGCGCTGGGTGGATCCCTCGATATATTGATAGATCTCCCTGTTCGCCGGTGATAGCTCGGAGGAATCGAAGAGTTTCATCAGCCCCATGAGACTGGCTACGGGACCACGAAGGTTGTGTGAGACTGTAAAAGAAAACTGGCGAAGCTCATTGTTGTGTTTGATGAGTTCAGTGTTTGTCTCGGTAAGTTCCTTGTTCTTTTCCACGAGTTCAGTGGAAAGATTCTTGTTTTGCACGAACAACAGGTTGCGCTGTTCTTCGATAATTTTATACGCGTCAGTGAGTTTCTGACGGCTCACGTGAATATGATCAGCTTGCTTAGAGATCTCTTCATTTCGGACTTCAACCTCGTGGTTCTTTTCCTGAAGCTTTAAGTTTACTTTATTGAGGTCGTCAATCAATGCAAGTGCCTTCAGTTCATTCACTTCGGAAATCCATTTCATGAAAACGACCGCACCCGTCATCACTAAGAACACGATAAAGATGACAACGTTTGTAAAGCCGTAGTTTGAAACTTTCAGATTCGCAGATCGATAAGGCACTCCGAAAAAGGAATGGATCGGATCGTGAAGCATCAGAATAAGGAGGATGACGGCGGAGGTTGATATCAAGTAACCTTTTTCTTTGATAGAAAAGAAAATAGGAGGGAAGACACAGGTTGAAAGAATGATAATCCGGAAGGTAAAGTAGTCAAGGTCTTGTTGTTGACCGTAATAGACAACCTTTGAATAGACAGAAAGCGCCATCGTGGAAGTGGTGACGAACAGGCACAGCCAGATCCGGCTGATGAAGGAAAGGTCCGACCAGTTAAACAGAGGCGTGCACAGTATGAGCAGGGAAATGATTGGGATGGCCATTGTGATAACGTTCCATCCATACCAGAAGTAATAGACGACGAAGAGTACCAGGCCGGCTCCGGACAATACGAGGCTGATGGCGTTGGAAAAGTATATGCTCCTTCTCTCGGAAGGTGAATTCGCATATTGCACGCCGATGCCGGCAACGCTATTCCAAATCGACATTAAGAAAGTTTTTGACGGGAAACTTATTGAATTTTCCTGAGAAAGCCTATCACAATGAATGCAGGGCATCTTTAAGGCACTGCGCTTGCATCATAGGAAAAGCTATTTTCTGCCAGCCAACTATTTATTACCTTGTCATCAAACCTGTCTCTTGGCTAACTATGGAGAAATTTGATCTCGTCGTGATTGGTGCGGGCCCTTCGGGATATGCCGCGGCCATGCGTTCACTGGATTTCCGAAAGAAAACCCTCTTGATTGAGAAGAACCATCTCGGTGGCGCGGGGGTAACTAACGGGGCTCTTTCTTCCAAAACATGGTGGGAGCTTTCAAGAGAGACTGCTTCGTTCCGCAAAAATCTCAAACGTTTTAACATCGGGGTTCCCAGTATTAATTATAAAGAGATTCAGTCAGAGGTACAGCGTGCCGTCATTGAAAGAAAGAGTATGCTCGACGAGCATATGACGATGATGCAGCACTCTCACCTTGCCGACCTTCTTTCTTTTCGGAAAGGAACTGCGCGCCTGTTGAGCCAGCATGAAGTGGAGATTGAAAGTGAGGAAGGAAAAGTCGTTGTATGGAGTGATTACATTATTCTGGCCACGGGTAGCCGCCCACGTTACCTGCCGGAACTTCCAATCGATGAAAACATCGTGATGACCAGCGATGGGATAGAAGCCATGGAAGACTTTCCTGAAAGCATGGTGATTGTTGGTGCGGGTGTGATCGGATGTGAATACGCCACTATTTTTTCAGGGTTCGGAAGGACGAAGGTGCATCTGATCGACAAAGGAGATCGTATTCTTCCGTTTGAGGATGACGACGTGGTAAGAGTGATCGAGCGAAACATGGAGAACGCCGGCGTGCTCATTCACCGGAATTCAAAACTGATTCGCATGGAGATTAAGAAAGGGAGAGTAGAATATGAGTTGGAGTATAATAACGGAGAGAAGGAAGTTTTTCATGTGGAAAAGGCATTAATCGCCGTTGGCAGGACGCCGAATTATGAATCGTTGTGGGAAGACGGGGTTGATATTCATATTTCGAAAAGGGGAATTGAAGACAATGATACGCAGACCAATGTTCATAACATCTTTGCGGTGGGAGACATTACTGCTGATATTTCATTAGTAAATGTCGGAGAACTGGAAGGTCGTTACGCGGTCGAGAAAATATTTGGCAATCCACTCCGGAAGCTTGTCTATGAAAATATCAGTACCATTATGTTTTTGAATCCTGAAGTTGCCGGGGTTGGATTGAATGAAACCAGTGCCAGAGAGAAGGGAATTGACTACAAGGTGGTAACCCTGGATTACAGTTGTATCCCACGCGCGATTGCAAAGCGAAATACTCAGGGATTCATTAAGCTGATGGTCACGAATGATGAGCATATGAAGATCCTTGGCTTAAAAGTGATTGGCAATCATGCATCCAGCGCGATTCAGGCTGTAGCCGTACTCATCTCTATGGACAAGGGCATTGAAGAATTGGCTGAATGTGTTCACCCACATCCATCCATAACAGAAGGAATACAAGAGTGTGTGCGGATGCTGCTGGGCAAATCGCTGTTCAAGCCAGACGCACTAAGGGGCAAGCTGTCATGCAGAATCAGCAACAGCGGCGTATATACTGATCTTCGGTTTTAACTATTACTTTCCTGCATGGCGCTCTGCAAGGATCTTCAACACATCCTGCAAAGTGTACCCTTTCGCTGTGAGCAATACCAGGTAGTGGTACATCAGATCCGCGGCTTCTCCGAGAAACAGCTTTTCATTATCATCTTTTGCTTCAATGAGCAATTCCACAGCTTCTTCACCTACTTTTTGAGCAATCTTATTGATACCTTTTTCAAAAAGAGAGTTCGTGTAGGAACCTGGTTGTGGATCTTTCTTACGTTGTTGGATCAATGACTCCAGTGACTCCAGCGTCCATGAATTATTCGTTTCATTGAAGCATGTGTCGGCGCCGGTATGACAGGTGGGTCCATGCGGGTTTGCTTTTATCAGCAAAGTGTCTGCATCACAGTCCGGAAGGATGTCCACAACTTCGAGGAAGTTTCCTGATGTTTCTCCCTTTGTCCACAGACGTTGCTTTGAGCGGCTGAAGAATGTCACGCGTTTCTCTTCCACCGTTTTATTGTACGCCTGTTCATTCATAAACCCGACCATCAGCACGCGTTCTGTGACAGCATCCTGAACAACGCAGGGGACCAGTCCTTCCAGTTTTGAAAAATCGATAGTTGTTTTCATCCGCGTACGTTGATTGCGTTTTGTTTAAGAAATGATTTTAATTCAGGGATACTGATCTCGCCGAAGTGGAAGATGCTGGCAGCAAGTGCTGCATCCGCTTTACCCAGGACAAACGCATCGATGAAGTGTCCCATATTTCCCGCGCCGCCCGAAGCGATGACAGGAATTGTAAGCATAGTGTTTAGTTTTTCAAGAGGGTCGATTGCAAATCCGCCCTTTGTTCCGTCGTGGTCCATGCTGGTGAAAAGGATTTCTCCGGCGCCGCGCTCTTGTCCTTCGCGGGCCCAGCTGAATAGTTTCTTGTCTGTTGGTTTCTTGCCGCCATGCGTGTGGACCACCAGTTGGTTATCAACCTTTCTCGCGTCGATGGCAAGAACAATACACTGAGAGCCAAACGCTCTGGCCAGCTCATCAATGAGCGCAGGGTTACGCACTGCGGCGGAATTGATGCTTACTTTGTCGGCACCTGCTTCAAGAAGCGGAGCCACATCGGCAACGCTGCTGATCCCACCTCCAACAGTAAATGGAATATTGATGTGCCTGGCGATGTCTTTTACAAGAGAAGCGAATGTTTTCCGGTCTTCGTTGGTAGCGGAGATATCCAGGAAAACAAGTTCGTCAGCACCTTGCTTCGCGTAGGCGGCACCAAGTTCAACCGGGTCGCCGGCGTCGCGAATGTTTACGAAGTTTACTCCCTTGACAGTGCGCCCGTCTTTGATATCGAGACACGGTATGATCCTTTTTGTAAGCATTGCTCTATTTAAATTCTGTCAGTTCATCTAATTTGATCCGGCTTTCATAGATAGCTTTTCCAACAATGGCACCTTCGACGCCGGTTTCTTGAAGGGTTATCAAATCTGAGATATTACTCACTCCACCGCTGGCTATTAGCTTAAGTTTTGGGAACCACGTGAGGATCTTCTCGTATAGCGCTACGTTGGGTCCGGTAAGCATGCCGTCCACGCTGATGTCTGTACATGTTACATAGTCCAATCCACGTTGGTGATATTGGTCGACGAAATCGCGGAGGTGTATTACTGAATTCTCGAGCCATCCTGCGATGGCGATCATTTCATCTTTCACGTCCGCGCTTAATATGATTTTCTCGGCACCGTAGTTTTCGATCCACTCGTATACAAGAGGAGCATTCTTGACCGCGATGCTTCCCAGGTTAACCTGCGAAACACCAAGATCGAAAAGACGCTTTAGCTCGTCTGAGGTCTTGATTCCTCCGCCGAAGTCAACAACGAGTTTAGTATGCGACGTAATTCGTTCAACCACATTCCAGTTGGTTACCTTTCCGGCTTTGGCGCCATCGAGATCGACCAGATGAAGGAACTGGAGCCCAGCTTCTTCGAAACCGCGCGCTACTTCAAGGGGATCCTCGTTGTAAACTTTCTTCTGGCTGTAGTCGCCTTGCGAGAGACGGACACATTTTCCGTCGATGATATCAATGGCCGGAATTATTCGCATGCTAGATTTTCAAAAAGCTTTTAAGTACTAGTTCTCCCGCATCCGCGGATTTCTCCGGGTGAAACTGCACGGCAAAGAAATTATCCTTATGCATTGCCGCACTGAACGGTTCAGTGTACGCTGTGATCGCTGAGGTATGCTTATTTACTGGCACATAGTAGCTGTGAACAAAATAGACATACTTATTTTGCAGAGCGGGGTCGAGCCAGCTCTCAGTGAGTGAAAGTTCATTCCATCCCATATGCGGTACTTTCTGGGTAGGGGTGGGGTTGAATCTTTTCACTGTCTCGCTGAATATTCCCAGGCAAGGTGTGTCATTCTCTTCAGAGTGGCTGCACATGAGTTGCATACCGAGGCATATTCCAAGGAAAGGTTGTTTTAGTGTTGGCAAAAGCTGGTGCAGATTCTTCTCTTTTAGAAAGTTCATCGTCGTGCTTGCTTCACCGACGCCGGGGAAGAGAAGCTTATCGGCACTCCTGATTTCTTCCGGATCGTCAGAGATAGCAAAGTTTACCCCCAACCTTTCCAGTGCGAAGGAAACAGACTGGACGTTTCCTGCATTGTATTTTATGATGACCAGTTTCATTGTTTAGAGAACCCCTTTGGTTGATGGCAGCTGGTTACCGTCACGACGTACCGCGATACGGATCGATTTTGCGAATGCCTTAAAGATCGATTCGATCTTGTGGTGCTCGTTGGTACCTTCTGCTTTGATGTTCAAGTTGCATTTTGCTGTGTCAGAGAAAGACTTGAAGAAATGATAAAACATTTCGGTAGGCATTTCCCCAATCTTTTCTCTCTTGAATTCAGCATCCCATACAAGCCAGGGTCTTCCTCCAAAATCGATAGCGACCTGAGCGAGACAATCATCCATCGGAAGGCAGAACCCGTAGCGTTCCATTCCGCGTTTGTCTCCCAAGGCCTTAATGAAAGCTTCTCCGAGGGCGAGCGCGGTGTCTTCGATCGTGTGATGCTCATCAATATGAAGATCCCCGTTTACTTTGATATTAAGATCGATCAAGCCGTGACGCGACAATTGGTCAAGCATGTGATCAAAGAAGCCAAGCCCTGTGGAGATAGTTGATTCACCTTTTCCGTCCAGGTTAACTTCAATAGAAATATCAGTTTCTTTGGTCGTTCTCCGGACCGTTGCTTTTCTTTCTGGTTGTGCAAGGAAACTGTACACTTCCTCCCACGACATTGTGGTAAGAACACATGTGTCTTCAAGATTTTGCTCTTTTACCTTTTGCTTCAGACTTCCATCATTCAACAGAATTCCTTGTGCTCCGATGTTTTTTGCCAGCTGCACATCGGTCACGCGGTCTCCGATAACTAGAGAGTTCTTGAGATCGTATGCATCGGTAAAAAATTCTCCCAGCATACCGATACCCGGCTTCCGTGTTGGTTTCCCCTCGTGCGGGAAAGAGCGGTCAATGAAAATCTTACTGAAACGAATACCTTCATTTTCGAAGGTCGTTAGCATCTTTTGATGTGCAGGCCAAAAGGTATCTTCGGGGAAGCTGTCTGTTCCTAATCCGTCCTGGTTGGTTACCATCACCAGCTCATAATCCAGCTCCCTGACAATTCTACCCAGCCACGTGATGATTCCAGGGAAGAATTCAAGTTTTTCCAGTGAGTCGATCTGCTCATCAGGAGGTTCAATGATGAGGCAGCCATCACGATCGAGAAAGAGGACCTTTTTCATTTGTTTTGCAGGTTCTTCAGTGTATTGACAAGTTTTTCATTTTCGGCGGGTGTACCTACTGTTATGCGGAGACAATCTTCACACAGCGTTACCTTGGATCTGTCACGAACGATGATCTTTTCATTCATCAGGGAACGATATACTTCTCCAGCATTGGTGACTTTAGCCAGAACAAAATTCGCATCCGATGGATATACCTTTTGGACGATCTTTAATTGCGACAGGGCCTCCGACAGACGGATACGCTCCATAAGAATTTCGTCTACCCAGGCATTCTTCTGTTTTTCATTTCCGAGCGCCTGAAGCACTAGTTCCTGCGTCTGAATATTGATGTTGTAAGGATATTTGATCTTATTCAATACCGCGATAATTTCTTCAGAGCTGTAAGCCATGCCACAGCGAAGCGCAGCGAGGCCCCATGCTTTGGAGAACGTCTGCAACACAATGAGATTAGGATATTTATCCAGGAGGCGGAGATAGCTTTCTGATCCTGCGAAGTCAATGTAAGCTTCATCAATTACAACAATGCCCTCAAAGACGGTGACTATTTCCAGCACCTTCTTCCTGTTAAGTAAATTTGCTGAAGGGTTATTAGGACTACAGAGGAAGATCACTTTGGTTGAAGCATTGATTGTCTTGAAGATTGCTTCGGTGTCCAGATCGTATGATGGGGTAAGGGGAGCTGATTGAACTGTCACGGCATTCACGTCGGCACATACAGAGTACATACCGTACGTCGGAGAACAAATCAGAACCGCATCCTGATTGGGTTCACAGAAAGCGCGAATGATGAGGTCAATTGGTTCATCGCTTCCGTTACCCAGGAAGATCTGCGTCGGACGGACTCCTTTGATCGGAGCAAGCTTTTCTTTTATCTTCCATTGAAGCGGATCAGGGTAACGATTGAACGCGGATTGGTATGGATTTTCGTTGGCGTCAAGAAACACTTCGGCTTCACCTGTAAACTCGTCACGGGCTGACGAATAGGGTTTCATTGCCAGAATGTTCTTTCTGATGCGGGTGTTGATATCAAAACTAGTTGCTGATGCCATGATTGCTTACTGTTGCTGATTGATTTCTGCCAGGCGTACCGAGACTGCGAACTTATGGGCATGCAATTGTTCGGCTTCAGCCATTTTTTCAACAACAGGTCCCAGCGTCATCAGTCCTTCTTTTGTGAGTTGTTGGTAGGTGATAAACTTCATGAAGCTTTCCAGCGACACTCCGGCATAAGCGCGAGCGTAACCATTTGTCGGGAGCGTATGATTTGTTCCTGACGCATAATCGCCGATAGCCTCCGGTGAGTAGTTCCCCAGGAAAACAGAGCCCGCGTTACGTACCTTTTCGGTGATGGTTTCGGCATTCGCTGTGTTGATGATGAGGTGTTCGGGCGCGTATTCATTGACGAAGTCCAGTGCGTCAGTTATTGACCCCGTTATAACGACCCGGCTATGAGCCAGTGCTTTGGCAGCAATCGATTTTCGCGGGAGCTTTTCCAGTTGTCTCTCAATTTCTGACTTTACATCGTCCAGGATAGTTTCGTTGAGTAGTACGAGAACGACCTGGCTGTCTTCTCCGTGCTCGGCTTGAGAAAGGAGGTCGGCAGCGATGAATGAAGGTCTTGCCGTTTCATCAGCAAGTACCAGTACTTCCGAAGGTCCGGCCGGCATATCAATGGCCACGCCTTCTTCCGAGATCAATTGTTTTGCTTTGGTAACGTATTGGTTTCCGGGGCCAAATATCTTGTAGACAGCGGGAACGCTCTCCGTTCCATAAGCCATTGCAGCAATAGCCTGTGCGCCTCCTAATTTGAAGATCTTTGTAACACCAACAAGAGAAGCGGTGTAAAGTATTGCTGGATTGATTGCGCCGTTCTTATCAGGCGGAGTACATAGAACGATCTCACTGCACCCAGCCAGCTTCGCGGGGATTCCCAACATCAGCACTGTTGAAAACAATGGAGCAGTGCCACCGGGAATATAGATGCCAACTTTGTCGATGGGGACACCCTTTCGCCAGCAGTTCACGCCAGGCATTGTTTCTACTTTGAGTATATCGCGGCGCTGTGCAGCGTGGAAGGTTTCAACGTTTTTGGCAGCAGCGTGAATAGCAGTTTTCAGCTCTGAGCTGATCGCCTTTTCAGCATCAGCGATTTCGGCTTTGGACGCTTGAATGTCCGTAAGTTCAACTTTGTCGAACTGAAGTGTGATTTCCCTGAGTGCGTTGTCGCCGGAATTCTTCACCCGGTTCATGACGTTACGTACAGAGCTCTCCAGGAAAGAAAGCTCCAGTTGTGGGCGTTCACAGATGGATGACCATTCTTCGCGCGGAGGATTCTTAAATATTTTCATTCCGTCAGGATTATCAGTTGATCATTTTTTCAATCGGCACGACAAGAATTCCCTCCGCACCAAAAGAGCGAAGCTGATCGATACGTTCCCAGAAGTCATTCTCATCAACCACAGAATGGAGAGAGCTCCATCCCGGACGCGCGAGTGGAATGATGGTTGGACTTTTCATTCCCGGTATGACGTTGGTGATGTTTTCTATTGCCTCGTTCGGACAATTCAGCAGGATGTACTTACTGTTTTTGGCTTTCTGCACCGCTTCGATTCTGAAGAGAAGTTTTTCCAGGATGGCTTTCTTTTCGGCTCCGAGGTTCGGGTTGGCGATGATGACGGCTTCTGATTGCAGTACAACTTCAACTTCTTTGAGGCCGTTGCTGAGTAAAGTGCTTCCGGTACTGACGAGGTCACAAATTGCGTCTGCGAGTCCGATGCCAGGTGCGATCTCTACGGATCCACTGATCTCATGAATGCCGGCTTCGATGTTATTTTTCTTCAGGAAGTTTTTTACGAGGTTCGGATAGGAGGTCGCGATATTCTTACCACGAAGCCACTCGACGCCTGTGTAATTCTCTGTTCTGGGCACAGCCATTGATAGTCTGCATTTGGCGAAGTCGAGCCGCCTGACCATTTCGTTGCGTTTTTGTTTTTCGATCCAGATGTTTTCGCCAACGATACCGATATCTGCAACGCTGTCTTCAACGTATTGTGGGATATCGTCATCTCTGAGGAAGAGGACTTCGACGGGGAAGTTCCGTGCTAAAGTTTTTAATTGATCCTTTCCGTTGCTGAAGGACAATCCCGTTTCTTTCAGAAGGGCTAGTGATCCTTCCTGAAGACGACCTGATTTCTGAATGGCGATTCGTAATACTGTGCTCATTTTCTTTTCGTTTCTTCTGATTGGTTCGTTTCCTTCCTGTCGTTAGGCAGGGAGGGACGTTAAACAAAAAAGGCCTGCCACACTGTGACAAGCCTTCTTACGTTTTGTATAGTTTGATCAAAACATAGACCCGCCACGCATCTTGTGGTTAACATGATGATGGTGGTGGATAGCTATGGTGATCGTGTTTTTCATTCTAATGCGCCGCTAAGAAATCAAATACTTGGCAAAAGTCAAAATTTCCTGCAAACAAATATGGATATATTGCTGAATGCCGGGTTCGAAACCGTTTGGGAAACAACGATTGAGATTCCGGGGTCCAATTTCATTAAGCGGAAGAATCAATAGCAAGGGTGATTTGAAGATCGCTATGACCGCCGGGTGTTATTTGTTCGGTAGTTAGACTGAAGGCGTGTATTTTTGCATTGATTTATTATGAAGAGGGGATATTTTTTGATTTTGGGCTTGATGATCTTTTTTGCGTCATGCAGTGACAGCAACGAGACCCGGATGCAAAGGTTTCTCATTCAGGGGAACGAAAAGATCAGGGAACAGGAATACGAACAGGCGGAGAAATACTTTCATTCAGCGTTAAAGCTTGACTCTTGTTTTGCGGACGCTTTGAATAATCTCGGTTTCGTGGAACAGCGGAGACAGAATATTCCGGGATCGATCACTTATTATTCAAGAGCAATAGAGTGCAGCGACACCTTCTTTCTGGCTTATATCAACAGGGCAAATGTATATTTTGAAAGTGGACAGTTCGAGAAGGCGCTTGTCGATGCCACGCGTGCCGGTCAACTTCGGCCCGATACATCGATTGTAGAAGAATTGAAGGGTTTAGCGTACTGGAAAATGAATGAGCCTGCAAAAGCACTTTCAAGCTTCCGCACGATACTCGCGAAAAGGAGCACGCACCTGAACAGCCTGATCAATGCCGGTACTCTTTATACGAGAATCAGGAATTATGATTCCGCTGTGTATTTTCTCGAGAAAGCCCGGGCTGTGAACGAGGCCGACCCGCGGATCTCCAACGCGATGGCTATGCTATATTCAGCGAGGGGTGATCACCAGAGGGCGCTGTCTTTTGTGGAGGAAGCGCTTGGTGCCGATAAAGAGGATCCATTCTTCCTCAATAACAAGGGATTCATTCTTCTGATGCTGGATCGCGATGACGAGGCACGCGAATTGATTGACCGAAGTATTGTGGGAGATCCTTACAATGGCTGGGCATACAGGAATAAAGGGATTTATTTTTTCAGGAAGGGCGACTACGAAGAAGCGCTGCGACTGATTAACCGCGCTGAGGAGATGGATCCTTCAATCGATGATATCTTTCATTGGAAGGGTTTGGCGTTACTGAAGAATAACATCTCCGATGGATGTCGGTACCTTAGCC
>JAEYXN010000147.1 GCA_023431285.1 Bacteroidota bacterium | reverse complement strand
GCATAGGATACTGTTAAAAGACTGGGTGACTGTTTTCAATCCAAGGACATTGGCACCCGTTCCGTTATAAACGAAGAATACTTCGACTCCTTTTCCAAACAACGCTCGGAACCTGGACACTGCTTCTTCTGTGAAATGATCAGCTCCATAAGATGGCGCATGGCTGATATTGGCGTTGAAGAGCGCTTCCATTATTTCAGGGTGAACACCTGAGTAATTATCACTTGCGAAACCTTTCGTGAGCATTTGCATATCATTAGAGACACCAAATAACACAATCCGTATTGGAAAAATATTATTTTCGTAAGATAAACCGCCTGAAAGGATGATCAATATTTTAGTCCCTACTGACTTCTCAGCACTCTCAAAGGTTGCTATCAAATATGCGATCCGATTCGCAAACAAGATCGATGGAAATATCACTTTGCTGCACGTGGTAACACAAATTGATACAGCGCGTGCCGGGCTCAGACTGAGATTTCAAACACTTGAGAAGGAACTACTCAAAGCTGCCAAAGAGGATCTGGACGCACTGCTTGAGGAGTTTTCCCCCTTGTCGAAGACCTCTCACCCGATTAAGGTGAAGATTGCAAGAGGGGCTTCATATAATGAAGCAGTAAAACAGGAAGCAAAACGCCTGCGGAGTGGATTGATCATCATGGGAACCCGCGGCGCAAGCGGATTGAAGAAATACATCATTGGAAGTAATACTGCTTCGGTAATCGATGTTAGTCATATTCCTGTTCTTGTCATTCCGGAATTTGCTGAATTCAAGAGCTACAAAACAGTCGTATTTGCTACTGACTTAAAACACACCGAAAAGGAGCTCAAGACTTTGATGCCGTATGTTACTCAGTTCGATTCGGTTGTACATCTTGTTCACGTAACTCCATCCCTAAAAACGGTAGGTCAACTGGAGAAAAAGGTTGATGCGATTGTAACGAAGGCCGGATACCCTAACGTCATCGTCAGGGTTATGGTGAATAAAGATATCGATGAGGCAATTCAACACTATGTGACCACTGTTAAAGCAGATTTGCTTACTACGTTCACCCACAAACAGGGATTTTACGATAAGCTTTTCGAACGCAGCATCACCAGAAAGCTGGCCTTTCAAAGTAAGATACCTCTGCTTGCGTTCAAACAGAAATAGACTGTACTAAACCATCACTCTTCTCCCTCGGTAGAAGAGTTTCGTTTCAGAGAGAAAGCAATACTTGCTGCCACCAGAACAAGAACAAGCCATGACGAGATGGTTGTTACCTTGTTTCCGATGAGGTATGCTTTAGGTTGAAAGCGAAACTCAACGACATGATTTCCTGCAGGGATCTCGAGAGCTCTCAATACATAGTTTGCCCTGAGTATCGGAACTTCTTTTTCGTCTATGAAGGCCTTCCATCCCTTTTCATAAAATATCTCTGAAAAAACAGCTAGCCCTGCTTTGGGGGATCTGCTTTCGAACCTTTGGTAATTCGGCTTGTTCTCAGTTAATGTTATCGTAGAAGCGCTGTCTGCGGTAGGCTGTACAGATGTCTGAAATTTTTGAACATCAATCACTGCCTGCGACCTTGTATCCAACGTACAAAGTATCTTCAACTCTTCTGCGGGAGAATTCACCTTGACAATTTCCTGAACGAACCATCCGTTTCCGTTGGCTTCCGTATTTGGAAGAACCGTATTCGCGGTCTCGCCGAGCTTGATATACTTCACGTTAAGCATATTAAGAATCCCATACTTCTCAAGTTGAATACCACGACCCCGGATATCTTCTACAAATTCGATCGTTTCATTGTAAAGACAGCTGTCGAGGAGGTCCTGATAACGTTTCAGTTTTGCTCCGTGGTAGCCGCCAATTGAATTATGGAAATACGATGTGTTAGCCTCGTTCCACGCTTCACTAAGTGAGTTTTGAAGGTTGTAGACACGATAATGTCCCGCGTCTTTCTTGATAGCTGCATCCGCTTCAGAAGGCTCAAAAGCCGCAGACCGTGTCTTACGCGCGAATGAATTCTCGGTAAGATATCGCTTGTCGACAACGGAAAGGTCGATCAATATCATGAAGCCAAGAATCAAATAGAAGGTGAGTGGTGCCTTTTTGTAAACCTCAAGAAAACATAAGACGAAAGCCACGACGATAAATCCCAGTGTTCGGAAGGTGTCGGCGATCAGAAGCCACTTTCGGTCTGCGCGCAATGCATTTGTGAACCACGCCGGCAATTGCTGCTCCACGTCTCTTATGAAGCCTAGTGTTCCAGAAAGCAGAAGGATCACAAAGCATAACCCGGCCGTTGCACCGAAAGCGATCAGTAACTTATTCCTGTTTTCCTTTGACAGCCCTTCGCGCATCAATCGTTCCAGCCCCATAAAACCGAAAAGCGGAATGGAGAACAAAGTGATCACAATGGCGAAGGTCACAGAGCGGAACTTATTGTAGCCCGGGAGATAATCGAAAAGAAAATAGTTGAATGCCGAAAAACTTTTTCCCCAACTGAGGATTATTCCAAGCACGGCAGCGCTGACCAGCCACCACAGCCAGTGCTTCTCATTGAAAGCGATCCCGACCGCAAAAAGAAAGATGACAATCGCTCCTGCATAATAGGGAGCAGACAAACGCTGAGGGCCCCAATACCCAGATGAATATTGGGCGAGCTGATTTGCGAGTTGTTGATCTGATGAGCGAACCAGCGCTTTGTATGTCTCACTCTCCTGGTCGGATATAATAGCATTCATGCTTCCACCTCCGTAGAAATTAGGGATCATCAGCGTAAGCGGCTCAAGGATACCGTTACTGAATTCAAATGCGTACGCCTTATTTAATCCTAGACCAGTTTCGCCGGCTGTGTTATCCTGGTGAATAAGTTCTGACTTTCCACGTGTGGAGTATGCGCTGTATTCCGTAACTCCCCAAAGAGGACCGAGGAACGAACCAATCGCCAGGGCCACTGCAGGAATCAGAATTCCTACGTTGATACCCCATTCGCGAAATTGATTCGCTCTAATGTATCGCACCAGCTGTACAACACCATAAATAGCTACGATCATGGCGAGGTAGTACGTGATCTGAAGGTGATTTTCTCTAAGATGCAATGCAAAACCCGCAGACGTAACTGCGAACCCCAGGATTCGACGATTTGAAAAAGCAAGATGTATCCCCGCGATAACAAGAGGCATAAACGCAACGGCACCTATACGCGCATTATGTCCGGCGCTGAGACCTATCATCAGATAACTCGATAGTCCGAACGCCAGCGCACCCCCGATGGCAAGGTACGGTCGGACCCCAAAGGCGAGTAGAAGGATATAGTAGCACACAAAAGCAATCTGTATATTATTGACAGGGTGGGGAAGCCAGAAGGAGAGCACCTGTTTCATAAATCGGACTGCGGTGTTTCCCCATTCAACGTTAACAAGGTAGGCTGGCATACCACTGAACATGGACTGAGCCCACAAGCCTTCGTCGCCGGTTTCATTGCGGTAGTCACGAAGCTCTTTTGACGATCCTTCCCATTGTTGGATATCTTCCTGGTGTAGTTTCTTATTGTCGAAGAAAATGGGTTTGAAAAAGAAAACGGTAACTACCAGAAATACTGCAACTGCGATGATGTGAGGAAGCACGTCGCGAGAGAAAACAATTTTCTTCATGATGAGACTTTAACGCCGCAAATTAGAAGGAATCACGAATTATTGCTAATAACGTCAGCCGCCGATTGCGGACATTGATTCAAATACCCGGGCTGCTTTTCTGGTCTCAGCTTCAAAGCCATCCTTTGGCCTGTTCCCGAATGATGAAAGCAAAGCCGCGCGGATGGCATCGTTATCTTTTGTGGACCTCAAAAGCGTGCGGAGGTCCAGGGCACCTCCATCATAAAGACATGTCTTTAACATGCCCTGAGGCGTTATGCGAATTCTGTTGCACGTACCGCAGAAGGTTCTGCTGAACGCAGCGATAATACCGATGCTTCCTGCAAAGCCTTTTATTCTGTAGTTATTCGAAGTAGAGTTTGGAGCATCATTAACTTTCTCCAGATCACCGAAATGATCACGAAGGTGATCCAGAATGCGGCGGTAGTTCCACCGAAGTGTGGTCGGTTGTGTATCGCGACCGTTGAAAGGCATCTCTTCAATAAACCTGACCTCAAGTCGCTCATTCCGGGTCAGTGCTGCCAGCGGAATGATGTCTTCAATATTTTTACCCTCCATCACGACGGCATTGATCTTCACAGGGATTTCATTCTGCTGCAGCAGGTCAAGGGTCGTCATTGTCCGCGCAAACTCATCCCGTTGCGTGATCTGAAAAAAACGATCCTTGTCAAGCGTATCAAGACTAAGATTGATCGATCCTATTCCAAGGTCTTTCAATTCCGGAATATGTGGAGCAGTAAGGATCCCGTTGGTAGTGAGATGAAACTCTTTGATTCCCGGAATAGAAGAGGTTCGCCGGATTAGTTTCATGAGGTCATTCCTTACAAACGGTTCTCCACCGGTGAATCGGATCTTGGAGATTCCCATTTCCGAAAGGATGATCATCAGTCTTTCGATTTCCTCGAATGTGAGCAATGACTTCTTCGGGAGAAACTGCATATTTCCGGGCATGCAATAAAAGCAACGCAAATTACAACGGTCAGTAACTGCGATCCTTGCGTAGTTGAGAAGACGGTTATGATTGTCGAAAAGAGTCAATTTTACGTTACTTTAGCAGCTAAAGATAGGATAGAATTCACGCATTATACTGTAGGAATACGAGGTTTGTTGATGATTTTACAGCAATGGAAGTACTAAATACATACAAAGTCCGCATGTTCGGTATCACACGGGAGATTCTCGGGGCGCGGGAAAAGGAGATTAAGGTGGAAGGTCAAACGGTTGCTGACCTTCGCCGCACGCTGTTGAAAAATTACCCGGAGTTGGTCTCTCTCCGTTCCCTCATGATTGCAGTAAATAATGTCTACGCTGTTGATGAACAGGAATTGTCCGCCGGTGATGAAATCGCTCTGATTCCGCCGGTGAGTGGAGGATGAGAAGCTCTTATCTTCGAATGAGGTTTTTCCTTGTTATTTGAAATGCGATTGGGTACCTTCATTTCGTTCAAAGGAAATCATTGTTCAATTCTAAAAGAGCCTTATGATCAAAATAACCGAAAAGCCGATCGACGTACAGAAAGTCATCGATACAGCTTCGAGCCTAAACGCCGGAGCTGTTAATGTTTTTGTCGGAACGGTTCGTAATCATGCACATGACAAGCGCGTCCTGTGGCTGGAGTACGAGGCGTATGAAACCATGGCCGTAGCTGAGATTCGTAAGATTATTGATGAAGCTTCTCACCGATGGCCTATGTTAGGATGGGCAGTGACGCATCGAATTGGAACGTTGAAACCGGGTGAGACTGCGGTCGCAGTAGCGGTGTCAACGCCGCATCGTAAGGATTCGTTTGAAGCTTGTCAGTTTATCATTGATACAGTGAAGGCTAATGCACCCATTTGGAAGAAGGAGGTTTTTGAAGATGGAGAAGAATGGGTCTCTGCACGACCCGAGCTATCGATGAAAGAATAACTTTGGTGAAAATAGAGCTGTCCCCGGGCAGCTCTTTTTGTTGAAGATCATCTACTACTACCGGTCGGCCTTACAGATGATCCATAACTCCGCTTACGCTGCGTAATTGAATTCCGAATCCTTTCAAACAAAAAAAGCCGCCTCATTTGGTGAGACGGCCTGGTCTTTTATTTCTTCTTTCTAACCGAAAATGAGGACGACAGCAGAAACAATTCCAACCGCTCCTGCGAATCCCATACTTAAGGCAATCATCAGGTCACGGTGGATCGGATGAATTTGATGTTTGGCAGATGTTTTCATAAATCAAATTTAGTCTCTAAATCTTACCCCAATATTACTTAAAACATCGTGCCAGATTGTTCTTGCGAATCTCCCGAATTTTACTCAATACCGAAATACGTGACCGCAATCGAGTTAAATAGCGTATTTTATAAGTGAAATTTTCGCACACGGCGGTCGCGGGGAAAAAAATGCCTCACATCCGTGTATCTTTTACGAATCTGCGCATTTAGACTTCAAACCTGAGCCAGTGAGTAAACTGACGTTGACCCAATCCGATCTTCTTCATGATGAGCAACTTGTGGCGCTTGCACAGAAGGATCCCGGTCAGTTTAAGCTGCTCTACGAAAAGTATTTCCGGCAGATATTCCTTTTTGTACTGCATCGGGTAGGCGAAAAATCTTTGGCTGCGGATATCACCTCGCAGGTGTTTCTGAAAGCCCTATTGAATATTCAAAAATTCAAGTACAAAGGAGTTCCGTTCTCTGCCTGGCTATTCAGAATTGCCCTGAACGAATGCAATTCTTTCTTCAGGTCGTCAAAGCGAGAACGTTATGTTTCTCTGGATGACGCTGCACTGAGTGGTCTTCACGCGGAACTCACCGCCGATACAACGGAGGACGACCTCTATGAAAGACTGCCCTCTATTCTTGCTCACCTCGAAGAAGAAGACTTGCAGCTGATCGAGCTGCGCTTTTTTGAGCTGCGTCCCTTCAAGGAAATAGGTGAGATACTCGATTTAACTGAAACACACGCCAAAGTTAAGGTGTACCGGTTGCTGGACAGGATGAAAAAGATATTTCTCGAAAGAAATAAGTGGACCTGATCATGAACAAAAAGATTAGAACAATGAAACCGCCGCAGCTCTCCGATGAAGCAATCCGAAGTTATATGGACTTCGGAAGTATAATGCAGCAGCGAAAAAAGATACTCGACAGGCGCTCCGTACTTCGTTGGACCGCGGGAGTCGGAGCAACCGTTGTGCTAGTGGCCCTAATCAGCTGGCCCTTACTTAACGGAGACCAGAAGCAGAAGCCTCAACTTCCCCAGACCTCCAGCATTCCTCTTCCATTGGGGGATTCAACCAAAGTTCATTCAGGAAACGATAACTCTCATCATAAACCGATTGATCAAGTGATTATTCCTGAGCAGGAAGACAATTATCACAGAACAGAGGCTGATAAGAAGAGCAAGCCGGCTGAAACAGAATCGTCAGGCATCGAAAATCAAAAGGAAAAGATAGAACCCGCAGCGGATCCCGACCGCGCCAAAGTCGCAGATGTTTATGTTCAGGCAGAACCAGTGGAAGGATATGAGGCGTTGTACCGCTACATCAATGAGAATTTGCATTATCCTCCGGAAGCTCTCAGTGATTCCGTTCAGGGTGCTGTGATGGTAACTTTCGTCATTACGCCTGAAGGCAAAGCAGATCAGATAACACTGGAAAACAACCTGGGGCCCGCGTTCGCGTCAGAAGTCACAAATCTTATTCAGAATATGCCGGCGTGGAAGCCCGCAACGTTGAACGGAACACCTGTTCCAAGTCGTATCACTCTTCCGTTGACATTCCATGTTCAAAGAATTACGAAATAAGTTATGAGATATGTTGGATTAATAATGTTGATGTGGCTCTCGCTCGGGGTTCATGCGCAACAGTTTGTTACGCACGATGAAATCGTGCTTCCCGATACATTGAAGTCAGTTGCAGGACGAAGCATCGATATCGATAATGATGGACTGCCAGATCAGGTACTGCTCACCACAAGTGATTCCAGAAGCTATCTGATGTTTGTGAAAGGTGACACACTTCAACCAATGAGTCTGTCCAACACATTTGTTGGGTTAGACGCTTTGAGCGCCCACCATTGGTATGATGTTGATAATGACAATCAAATTGACCTCATCATTTCACCAATCAATGGTGAGGACGCGTTGGTTTATCGTAACCTTGGAGAATTCCATTTCGAAAAGGCGATCCTTCCGGTTCCCGCCTTCAACGTGATCGCCTTTGCCGACCTCGATGACGACGGTGTAGAGGAATGCATATGGTCCGGCGGCTCAGGTATAGATGCGCGCATGAAAACGTTCAGGAAAATGTCGGATAGCTGGGTCGTTGTGCATGATACCTTACAATACGAGCTGTCGGAAGTCCAGGCCATCGATGCGGACCGTGATGGGACGAAGGATCTTTTTATTAGTGGCCGCGATGTGTTGACCGATTCGCTTTTTTCCTCGCTGTTGATAGGTGACAGGAAGAAGTTTCGCGAGTTCGCGAAGTTAAACGTTAAGTCGAAAGCATACTTCGCTGACGCTGATCTTGATGGTGCGCTTGATATTTTCCTTTATGGAAAAACATTCAAAGGACGAAACGCATACTATAGTATTCAAACCTCACCCTTTGTACAGAATGTTACTAACCTTTCGAATGATAACCAGGTTAAGATGGCATTCCATGCCGACCTGAATTCCGATGGCGGGATTGACGAAATAGTATTGGCACATACGTCAGATGCGGACACCCTAAATACGATCGGGCTGAAAGACGGATCAAATGTTACCATCACTCATAAGGGGGTTTCCGATCAATGGCTTTCCGATCTCGATCAGGATGGAGATCTTGATATCGTTCAGTTGATAAGTGGGACTACCGGATTTCTTATTCGGATCATCGAAAATACTCCTGTGCAAAAGAACCTTGCTCCAGGCGCTCCGGCCAGAGCTATAGCAGCACCCGTCTACAATCACGTTCTTCTTTACTGGGAACAAGGTAACGATGACTATACCCCATCGGGTTCTCTAACCTATGATGTTTATCTCGAATCTGAGACAGCTCAGGCTACAGCAGATTTCGATTTGTTAAACGAACGAAGGCTTGTCTCTTCGCATGGCGACAACTCCACAACGAATTTCAGATTTTATAGAAACCTCGCAAACAAGAATTTCCACTTCGCGATTCAATCCGTAGATAATTCGCTCTACGCTGGCGTCAATGGCGGGCTCTGCACAGGATCAGG
>JAEYXN010000137.1 GCA_023431285.1 Bacteroidota bacterium | reverse complement strand
CGTATCCCCTGCTGGCGGAGTGAACGCGAGCATCTCGGACATGGCGCAATGGATGATCGCACTACTCGGCAATCGCAAAGATGTGATCTCACAGGAAGCGCTTCACGAAGCGTTCACCCCTGTCGTCAAGGCGCCTTCGAAAAACAGAAACTACGGGCGAATGCAGCGTCTTCGTAATTCTTACTACGGACTCGGCTGGCGGATTCTCCATTACCCGCAGGACACGCTGGTGTATCACGGCGGATTCGTGAACGGCTACCGCAGCGAGATCGCTGTCAACGAACGCGAGAACCTCGCCATCTGCATTCTCGCCAATTCCCCCGGAGAACTTCCTGATACCGGCATCCCGATCTTCTTTAGCATTTACCAACAGTATCGCGATCGCATCCGCGAATGGGAAAAGAAAAATGGTCCACACGCCTTCGCGGGATATCACTCTACGAATTGATTTTATTTGGCGGTTCCCTGCCACGCGCAACCTTCGCGCACGGGGCGGGCTTTCGCTACTCGCCATCCATCGCACATTCCATTTCGGGCTCAGACACGCCGCTCAATCCCTAACCGGAACCAGTGCCCAAAAACTATGCTGCTAATCCTGTAAACCAGAAACTACAACTATCTTTGAGGTGATGAAATCGAAACATATTATTATCCTCGTAGTAGCGGCCATCGGACTCGCCACCGTGTTGTACACCGTTTACGGAAGCAAAGACCAGACTGCTTACATCAACGATATCAAAAAACATCGTGACGACATGGAGAAATTCATGAAAACTTCTCCTGAGTCTCCCTTCGCCGAAGATTATTCAAAGTTTGAAGGTCTCAAGTTTTTTCCTGCGGATCTCAAGTATAAAATCACGGCTTCTTTGACGCCCATCCAGGAAAAGAAACAAATTCTGCTGGCTACCAACGACGGCAAAGAGCAGCGCTATCTCGAATATGCTTACGCTGAATTTGACTTCTCCGGATTTCGCAACAAGCTGCTGATTCTCGAAGTCATTGAACGCGGTCCGGATATGGGCAAGCTCTTCCTTGCGTTCGGGGACGGCACAAGCGCGGAAACAACCTATGGCGCGGGCCGGTATCTCGATGTGAACAAAGCTCAGGGAGCCAACACCATCACCCTCGATTTTAACAAGGCGTACAATCCCTATTGCGCGTATTCTGATAAGTTTTCCTGTCCGTTGCCACCAGCGGAAAACCTTCTTACGGTACCGATTCAGGCTGGCGAAAAAGCCTATCATTAACGCGTGAGCAAGGTCAACGCTATTCGGGTGCATCAATTTTGAAGTTTTCGACTTCTTCAATTTGTTTTCCTGTTATTTTTGGCGTTTTAGATTATGACCATCTCCTATAACTGGCTGAAAGAATATATTGACATCCCCGAATCCGCTGAGGAAATCGGGCGTGTCCTCACTTCGGGTGGCCTTGAAGTTGAATCTGTCGAAGAGCATGAAACCGTCAAAGGCGGTATGAAAGGACTCGTAGTGGGTGAAGTGCTCACATGTGCCAAACATCCTAATGCAGATAAGCTCTCCGTCACCACTGTCAACGTCGGACAGGAAAAACCTTTGAACATTGTCTGTGGTGCACCCAATGTCGCTGCAGGACAAAAAGTAATTGTAGCCCTCACTGGTACTACAGTTCATCCGTCGAAAGGTGATCCATTTACAATTAAATCTTCCAGGATCAGGGGCGAACAATCAGAAGGGATGATCTGCGCAGAAGATGAGATCGGTATCGGCGAAAGCCACGCCGGTATTATTGTACTTGACCCTTCTTCGAAGGTCGGAACTCCTGCGGCAGAGCTGTACAATATTCAATCGGATTTTATTTTCGAAATAGGACTTACACCCAATCGTGCGGATGCCGCTTCACACATTGGCGTAGCCCGCGATATCAAAGCATCTAAATCACGCGACATCCGCTGGCCATCAGTGGATGCCTTTCGCGTGGAGAACACAAGCCGCCCCATTCCCGTGGAGGTCGTAAACGCAGAGGCGTGTCCCAGATACAGCGCGGTGACGATCAGCGGAGTGAAAGTGGCAGAGTCACCCGAATGGTTACGAAACAGATTGTTATCTGTCGGTCTTACGCCCATCAACAACATAGTGGATATCACCAACTATGTATTGCATGAGGTAGGCCAACCGTTGCATGCATTCGATGCGGACCGTATCTCCGGTAGTAAAGTCCTGGTGAAGACACTCGCGGCAGGAAGTAAATTTACAACGCTTGATGGTAAAGAGAGATCGCTGCTGCAGAATGATCTCATGATCTGCAACGCCGACAGCGAAGGAATGTGTATCGCCGGTGTGTTCGGAGGCGCTCATTCAGGAATCACTTCCGCAACCACTAACGTCTTTCTGGAAAGTGCTTGCTTTGCTCCCGATTATGTGAGAAAGACATCACAGCACCATCAACTAAAAACGGACGCATCGTTCAGGTTCGAACGTGGTACCGATCCGAATGTCACAGTCTACGCGCTCAAAAGAGCCGCGCTCCTCATTAAAGAACTTGCCGGGGGAACAATTTCCTCCGACATCGTCGATATCTATCCTAATCCCGTCGCGAACAGAAGTATCCTCATCAAAGACAAGAATGTAAACCGTCTTATCGGTAAGGAGATTCCCCGCGAAGAATGTCTATCCATTCTCGAAAGGCTTGACATCAGGATCCTGGAAAAGACTTCCGACACATACCTCGTGTCTGTTCCCCCTTATCGTGTCGACATCACACAGGAAGCTGACGTGATCGAAGAGATCCTTCGCATTTACGGCTTCAATAATATTCCTCTTTCAGATTTCGCTCATTCTGATTTCCTCGCGGAGTTTCCCGTCAAGGATATTGACAAGTTCAAAAGATCCATCGGAGAGATGCTCACCGGTAACGGCTTCTACGAAATCTGGACGAACTCACTTACGAACGCGGCGTATCAGCAGAAGCACAAGCTTTCCTTCACAGGAGAGGCGGTAGAGATATTGAACAAGCTGAGTGAAGAGCAGGGTATCCTCCGTCAGACATTGTTGTTTACTGGATTGGAAGTATGTGCGTACAACATCAATCGCCGACAGAAGGACGTGAGGCTGTTCGAATTTGGTAAGGTGTACTGGAAGGATCAGGGAAAATACAAAGAGGCCGAAAAACTGGCGATGTTTCTTTCAGGGAGTGCCGAGACAGAGAACTGGCGTCGCAAAACAGGTCCTGTGACCTATTATGACCTTGCACAACAGGTGCACCATGTACTTCTTAAGTCAGGACTCACCAATGTGAAACAAGAAAAGGTTCAGGATCAATTGCTTGAATATGGCATCGTGATATTGCGCGGCCGCGATGAAATCGGGCGGATTGGAAAGGTGAAGACTTCTTTGCTGAAAGACTTTGGTGTGAAGCAGGAAATATTTTTTGCCGAGCTAAGCACATCCTTGCTTTTCCAGGCGGCAAATCCTAAGTTAGTAATTCAGGAGGTTCCCAAATTTCCGGAAGTGAGACGAGACTTGTCGCTGGTGATCGACAAACAAATCAGTTTCGACGAGATTAAGAACTTGATTTACGCCACGGAGAAAAAATTGATCAGAAATATCATAGCTTTCGATGTGTATGAAGGTGATAAGCTGAGCGCGGACAAAAAGGCTTATGCGCTTGGTTTTACGCTGCTGGATGAATCAAAGACACTCACCGACGAAGAGATAGATCACACCATGCAGAAGCTGATGACGGCTTTTGAGCAGAAGCTGGGCGCGGTGATCAGGAAGTAATTTGGCTTTGAAGGGAACGATCCCTTCGTTTTGAAAATATAGTTGGGCTGGTCGATGACGCGAGTTGTGTTCACGACCGAAAATCACAAAGCATGGATCAGGAACTGCTAAAAAACAACCTTAACGGACTGGAAAGAAAGATTATGGTGCTTGTCACCGAGCACAGGAACCTGAAAGATGAGCTAAAAGGAATCAAAAACGAGAATCAGCAGCTAAAGTCGGCCCTGAAGGCGCGCGATGAACAAATCGCAAGTTTTCACAATCAACTGAAAATCACTAAAATTGTGGATAATTTAAATCCGGAAGATGGAAGTGTTCTGGAATTGAAGAAGAAAGTGGACGAGTACATTCGTGAAATAGACAAGTGCATCGCTCACTTAAGCAGATAAAAAAAGCAACCGATAAGAGCAGATTGATGGAAGAACTTTCAATAAGAATTAAGATCGCCGACCGGGAATACCCTATGAAGGTAAAGCGATCGGACGAAGAGAGGGTGAGGATGGCGGGGAAGCTCATCAATGAAAAGCTTAAATTTTACCGGGAGCAATTTGGAATAGACGACAAACAAGATTTACTGGCGATGGTTGCATTTGATTGCCTTGTCGATAAGATGGCAACGGAAGAGACGCAACAGGCTGTCGACCAGACTGTGTTTGAAAAGGTCAGTCAGCTGAACCATCTCGTTTCGCAATCCATTCTCTGACCTTCAATTCCCATATTTCCTGAGCCAAGGCGGCAATCCGGGTTAGTTTATAACCCCTATATTTCTTTATGTCCACAACAGTCCTCGTTATTGTGCTTATCGCCATCGTCGCGACGATCGTGCTAAGCCTGTTGATCGGTACTTTCCTGTTTAAGCGCAGAATAAAAAGCAGACAAGCGGAAGCCGAAGACAAATCCAAGCTTATCCTCAAGGAAGCTGAAATCGCTGCAGAAAACCTCAAGAAAGATCGTATTCTCGAAGCAAAGGAGAAAATCCTTAAGATGCGCTCCGAATTTGAAGATGAGGCCAACAAAAAAAAGAACCTTATCATCAGCAATGAACAAAAGATCAAACAGCGCGAACAGACCCTAAACAAGGAAATCGAAAACCTGAAGCGCAAAGAATCCGAACTCGATGAACTGAAAGCCGACCTGGCTACTCAGCTCGAGCACGTGAAGAAACGCAAAGAGGAACTGGATAAATTCAACCAGCAAAAAATCCAGGTACTCGAAAACATCTCCAAGCTCACCGCCGATGAGGCCCGCGAACAACTTATCGCATCCCTCAAAGACGAAGCGCAGACACGCGCATCCAGCTTTATCAAAGACATCATGGAGCAGGCAAAGTTGTCTGCCACCAAGGAAGCGAAGAAGATCGTCGTCGAAACGATCCAACGCACCGCGACAGAGCACGCCATCGAAAACTGCGTGTCTGTGTTCAACATCGAAAGCGATGATATTAAAGGAAAGGTCATCGGCCGCGAAGGAAGAAACATTCGCGCACTGGAAGCTGCAACCGGCGTGGAGATCATTGTTGATGATACCCCCGAAGCAATCATCATCTCCGGCTTCGATCCTGTCCGTCGTGAGATTGCCAGACTCTCTCTCCACAGACTCGTGCAGGATGGACGTATCCACCCAGCCAGGATCGAGGAGATCGTAGCAAAGACTACCAAGAACATCGAAGATGAGATCGTCGAAATCGGTGAACGCACCGTAATCGACCTGGGTATTCATGGTCTGCATCCTGAGCTCGTCAAGATGGTGGGCCGTATGCGTTTCCGGTCTTCTTACGGACAAAACCTCCTTCAGCACTCACGCGAAGTCGCCAACCTCTGCGCTATTATGGCAACAGAGCTTGGGCTGAATGTGAAACAAGCGAAACGCGCTGGTCTCCTTCACGATATTGGCAAAGTATGGCCTGAAGAGTTGGAGAAGCCTCACGCAATTGTGGGCATGGAACTCGCGCAGAAGTACAAGGAACATCCGGTGGTATGCAACGCGATTGGTGCTCACCACGATGAGATCGAAATGACAAGCATTATTTCACCGATCATTCAAGCTTGTGATGCCATCAGTGGTGCACGCCCTGGTGCCCGTCGTGAAGTAATGGAACAATACATCAGACGCCTCAAAGAACTGGAAGCGCTGGGTATGGGATTCGACGGTGTGGAGAAATGTTATGCTATTCAGGCAGGACGTGAACTCCGCGTGATCGTTGATGCCGAGAAGGCCAGCGATGAACGCGCAAGCCAACTCAGCTTTGACATCTCACAAAAGATCGAACGTGACATGCAGTATCCTGGTCAGGTGAAAGTCACTGTGATCCGCGAGATGAGAAGTGTTGCTTACGCTAAATAGATTTAAACAGTAAACCATAGTTAAGAAGGCCCTTCGGGGCCTTCTTTGTTTTTGGCGAGATGAATAGAACCCTAACGGTTAATAGGCATTATTATGTCAATTTTACAAGAGAGATGTAGGCCTGTCGTTATTTGTCCTTATTTTCGAAAACCTAAACGCACTTCCACCAATGACCCGACCGTTACTCAAAACTTTTCTTTGCCTCTTGATGCTGCCTTTGGGGTATGACAGCTTTTCACAACTTACCGATACAAGTTTCGTCTCTCTTGCTTCCGCTAACGCCGTAAAAAAGTATCGTACATTCATTCAGGGACAGTCAGGTCTTTACTCAGGGAGTGAGTACAGATTACCGCGACTTACCAATGAGGATCATCCCTTCTATATTGAACACGACTGGTTTGAAGGTTCTGTGCAGTACAACGGTGAAACCTACGACGATACTCACCTGATGTACGACCTCACTACCGATAATATCATCATCGAACATTTTTACAACGGTCAGAGTATTGTACTGGTTCGCGCAAAGGTAGAAGGGTTCACCATGAGGAATGATCGTTTCATTCATTTAAACGGTACAGCGCTGTTACCAGGATTGCCTGGTGCCGGATTCTACCGTGTTCTTCACGATGGTGAGTCCCGCCTGTTGGCAAAATATGTAAAGCAGCCTGACGAAAAGATTGAGAACAATAAAGTTGAAGTTTATTTTCCCCAGCGAACCAGATACTACTTGCTGAAAGATGACACGTATCATAAGGTCTCCAGCCGCGGCGATCTTCTAAAAGTATTCCATGACCGCAAACAGGATGTCAGGCACTACATATCCGATCACAAATTGAAGTTCTCAAAAGATAACCCTGCAGCTTTTGCAGCTGTTGCCAGTTACTATGACTCTCTTAATCCTGAAAAGAAATGAAGCTTAAACTGATCGCGGCCTTTTTATTCCTGATGGTGGCGTATGCCGGGTCCGTTATGGCACAGCGGAAGCCGCTTATTGAAGGAGAGTTCAATGCGACACCTTTTGAAGATTTTATAAAAAATCTGGAACAACAGTCTCCATACAAATTCTACTACAACAACGCTTGGACTGATAGTGTTAAGATCACGCTCTCGGTAAAGAACCAAACCATAGAAGATGTGCTTCGCCAGGCGCTGAGTAATACCGATTTCCGTTTCGCGGTGACGTCGAATAACGCTGTCTTCATCACGAAGGGCCGCGACATTATGGTCTCTCTGCCGGAAGGATACTTTCAGCAATCAGTGCCAGGAGAAGGACGCGAAAATGCTGCTTTCGATTTCTCCGACTATGAAAAGAGAGAACGATCAAAACGACAGGCCGAGGAAAAATTATACTCCGTCGGACCGCGAACTACCGATTTACAAGGAACGGCTACCATGATCGGAACATTGCGTGAACGGGAATCCGGTGAGCCCGTCATTGGTGCTGCTATATATATTGAAAAGCCTCTGATCGGAACGTCAACTGATCAGAACGGGCACTATTCGATCACACTTCCAAAAGGAAAGCATAGACTTCTTTTGAAAAGCGTTGGTATGAAAGACACTTATCGTCAACTGATGCTGTACGGCAATGGTCGTCTCGATATTGAAATGGATGAGGAGATCACTCCGTTGAAGGAAGTGGTCATTGAGTCAGAGCGCGATGCCCGCGTGCAGAGTATGCAAATGGGTATGGAGAAGCTCGATATCAAGACAATGCGGCAAATGCCACTGGCGCTGGGGGAGACGGACATCATGAAAGTAGTGCTTGCCCTTCCAGGAGTACAAAGTGTGGGAGAAGGAACTGTTGGCTTGAACGTTCGCGGAGGAGCAACGAACCAAAACCTGATCCTTCTGAATGATGCTATAGTGTACAATCCGTCACATTTATTTGGGTTCTTCTCAACGTTTAACCCTGACGTATTGAAGAATGTCGAACTCTATAAAAGCGGCATCACCGCGGAATATGGTGGCCGTCTCTCTTCAGTGATGGACGTTCACACCCGCGAAGGTAACCTGAAGAAGTTCTCGGGATCAGGAGGGATCTCGCCGATCACGGGTCGCTTCACCATCGAAGGTCCAATCTTCCGCGATAAGACTTCCTTCGTCATCGGAGGTCGTAGTACTTACTCTAACTGGATCCTCCGTCAACTCGATGATGAAAGCCTGAACAACAGTACTGCGTCATTCTATGATGTGACTGCAAACGTGTCGCATAAGATTAACGACGAAAACAATGTCTATGCTTCTCTGTACTTCAGCAACGACCGCTTCCGCCTGAACGGCGACACGACTTACCGCTACAGCGATAAGAATGCATCCATCAAGTGGAAACGTGTGATCAATAACAAACTTCATGGTGTTCTCACCGGAGCTTATAGTGATTATCAATATGAGATTTCCAGTGAAGATAATCCTGCGGAAGCTTTCAAGACGACATTCGGTATCCGTCAGCTCAATGGTAAAGCCGACTTCCATTATTATCCGAATGCCAAGCATGATATTATGGCTGGCCTGCATGTTACGCAATACACCATCGCTCCCGGCGACAAACAACCTCTCGGACAGGAATCCCTGCAAACCAGAAGGAGGTTCCAGGAAGAACGCGGTCTCGAATCTGCACTCTACATCGGCGATAACTATGAGATAAGTCCGAACCTCTCTGTCTACGCGGGCGTGAGATTTTCCTTCTTCCAATACCTTGGTGCAAGAGAAGTATTCACGTATGGTGCAGGTGGCCCCCGTGAAGAACGCAACATCATAGACACTGTTTCCTACGCGAAAGGAAAACGGATCGCCTCTTACAACGGATTGGAGCCTCGGGTTTCCCTTCGCTATGGTTTGTCCAATAGCGCGTCCGTTAAGTTCAGCTACAATAGAATGCGTCAGTACATCCAGATGCTTAGCAATACCACAGCCATTACGCCTACCGATATCTGGAAGCTGTCGGATAGTTACATTAAGCCGCAGATTGGGGATCAGTACTCGATTGGGTTCTATAAAAATCTTAAAGGAAATATTTTTGAAACTTCTGTTGAGGCCTATTATAAGGACATCAGGAGTACAATAGACTTCAAAAATGGTGCTGAGCTTCTTTCCAATGGTGATCATCTGGAAACAGAAGTAATTGATGCCGGAGGGAAAGCATACGGTGTGGAGCTGATGATCAAAAAGTCGGCAGGGAAAATAAACGGATGGGTGTCGTATACTTACTCGAGAACGTTCCTGAAAACAAATGGAAGTTTTGGAACAGAGACGGTGAACAACAATGAATATTACCCCAGCAGTTACGATAAGCCGCACTCAGTAAATTTTATCAGCAACTACAAGTTCAGCCGGCGCTTCAATATTTCCTGGAACGTGGTCTACAGTACAGGTCGTCCGATCACGATCCCGGTTGCCAAGTACACTGTGGAAGGCGCGGAGCGCGTATTATATGGACCGCGCAATGGTCATCGTATTCCTGACTACTTCCGATCCGATATTTCGATCAATATTGAAGGGAACCATAAAGTTCGTAAGCTCGCGCACAGCTCATGGACCCTTGCCGTGTACAACGTGACGGGTAGAGCAAATCCCTACTCGGTGTATTTTGTGACAGAGGCGGGTGGCATCAAAGGATACCAGCTCTCAATCTTTGCGCGCCCTATCCCGACGGTTACCTATAACTTTAAATTCTAGTTCTAATCATGCTTCTCAGATACCTAGTCATACTTCTGTTCGCTGGTTCTATCATCGGTTGTGTGGAACCGTATGCTCCGCCCGAAATTTTGGACCGGCCTGACTTTATAGTCATTGACGCATTCCTCGATGGCACTGACAATTCATGTTTCGCGAGGATCACCAAAGCAGTGCCACTCAATAGTGAAGTCGGTTTTGAAGAAGTACAGGAAAACGCTTTTGATCCGATCACTGTCTTTGTGGAAGACGAGCAGGGAACGGTATTCGATGTTGCTCGCGTAGGCCAGGGACGTTTCGAAAGCACCGGCCTGACCCTTGACCATACGAAAAAGTACAGGCTTCGCGCCGAGATTAATAGCGAGACCTACGTGTCTGAATACGTCGAGATCCGACAAGCATCGCCAATTGCAAACATAGCCTTCGAAGCAGGCCAGGATGAAGTGAGAATATTGGTGAGCTCTCAGGATGCAGGAGGCCAGGGAAACTATTATCGCTGGACCTTTGAAGAAACATTTGAGTATACGAGCACACGTCGTTCATTTTATATTCTGGAGGACAGAGAGGTAAGATTAAGGACGCCGGAGGAGGACGTATACCGCTGCTATGGGACTATCGCATCACAGAAAATCCTGATTGCCTCATCAAGGGATCTGGACTCGGATGTGATCAAGAACTTTCTGATTCACTCTGTCCCTCGTTCGTCGCAGAAGCTCCAGTATCGCTACAGCATCAACGTAAAACAAATGGCCCTTACTGAAGACGCGTATACTTACTGGTTTAATATTTTCAAAACGACCGAAAACGTCGGAGGACTTTTTGATCCGATGCCCGGAGAAGTAATTGGTAATTTCAGAAAGCTATCGGATCCTTCTGACAAAGTGATCGGATACTTCAGCGCATCAACCGTTCAGGAGTCGCGGGTATTCCTTGCGCCGGAAGATCTTCCGGTGAATTACTCTACTTTCCGCTACCCCTTCTGCGAAATGGATACTGTGTCTCTGGAGGAAGTTCCGGGCCTTCCCGCTTCAACCATTCTCGTCGCGGGAGTTTACTCTACCGGCGGATTCCCGGTCCTGATAGGATATTCTCGCACCACCAAAGGTTGCGTAGACTGTACGATGCATAACAACGGGACAACTCAGAAGCCGTCCTTCTGGCCTTAACATGAATCTATGAACTGCTATTTCCGATATATCGTTTTTCTCCTTGCCTTCTGCAACACAGGAGTTTCCGTTGCCCAGCAATTGCATGCCGATACTGTTGTAAGACGGTTTCAGGCCTACCGCGTCGCTTCCATGCAGGAAAAACTTTTTGTTCATGTCGATCAGGATTTTCATCTGACAGGCGAAATATTATGGTTCAGAGTGTTCAACGTCGACGGGACACTTCACAACGTTTCAACGACAAGCAAAGTGGCTTTTGTTGAACTCCTCGATACAAATAGCCAGCCCGTGATTCAAACAAAGGTACCCCTTGATGAGAACGGCGGGCAGGGTTCAATCTTTATCCCGGCAACTCTTTCCAGTGGTAATTATGTGCTCCGGGTGTACACGCAATGGATGCGGAATTTTTCCCCCGACTATTACTTTCAGAAAAAGATATCGATCGTAAATCCATTTGTCCGTCCCGAAACAATAGTGGCGGAGCAATCCAAAAAAGTAACGCTGGAGCTTTTCCCTGAAGGAGGAAACCTCGTAGAAGGGGTGCGCACTAAAATAGGATTCAAAGCGTCAGTAAATGGGGAGGGTGCTGGCGGAGAAGGTTGGATCATTCGTAACAACGCCGACACCGTTGCGAAATTCAGCCCTGCGCAGTTTGGTTTAGGCAGCTTTTTTCTGACGGTCTCCTCCGACGATGAATACAAAGCATTTTTCAAAGCCGAAGGGACAAGTGCACAAGTATTCCCGATGCCGAAGATCTACAATGAAGGATATACTATGCACGCGTCCGACAGTACGACGGACCTTCTGAAAGTCCGGGTTCGCTTCTACGGAGAAACGCAGTCATTACGATATGCCTATCTGTTCGCACATGCGCGACAATCGATCGTGTTCTCCGAATCAAAAGCGATTTATCCGAAGGAAGCAGTATTTACCTTGAATAAAAAATCACTTCCCGGAGGAATCACACACCTTACGTTGTTCGATAGCGAACTTAATCCCGTATGTGAAAGACTTTGGTTCAAGCGCCCCGAAGCGTTGCTGTCCATCAACATGACTTCCGATCAGCGCTCGTATTCTTCCCGCCGGAAAGTTTCCCTCAGCATGACTACTGCTGCAGAAGGAAAGAGCGTTCCTGCAAACATTTCTCTCTCTGTTTATAAGCTGGACTCCTTGTCTTCCGAAAATCAGGACGACTTCCTTGCATATCTGTATCTACAGTCGGATCTGACAGGAACGATTGAGTCTCCATCGTATTATATGAGCGATCATCCGGATGCAGCGCGCGCCGCCGACGACCTGATGCTTACTCACGGATGGAGGAGGTTTAAATGGGAGAATGTTCTCGCCAGAAAAAATGATGTTCCTCTTGTCCCTGAAGTAAGAAGCCACCTGATCACCGGTAAAGTAATGAAGCAGGATGGAACACCAGTGCAGGGAGTTCTGGCCTATCTGTCCAGTCCTGGTAAGCTGGTGAATATTTATGGTGCCCGCAGCAACAAAGACGGGCTTGTGCATTTCGAGGTTCGCGACTTCTGGGGTACCCGCCAGTTGATCATGCAAACAAACACCAGCCTTGATAGCTCGTTGGTGCTTGCGATAAACAATCCCTACGATGAATCGAAGATCGCTCCGATAAGTCCGCTCACAGTTACCACTGAAATGAAAGATCAACTTTCAGAGAGAAGCCTCTCCATGCAGGTCCAAGACATATATTTCCGAGAATTAAATGACAGGATCGTCGCTTTCAAAAACGATAGCACCGGCTTCTATGGCCATTCTGATGAAACTTATAACCTCGATGACTATACGCGCTTTCCGGTAATGGAAGAAGTAATGCGTGAATACGTTCCCGGCGTTCTGGTAAGGAAGAGACGCGATGGTTTTTACTTCGTCGTGCTGGACAGGGTGAACAAAGGTGTGCTGAGAGGCGACCCTCTGGTTCTTCTTGACGGAATGCCGGTTTTTGATATTGACCGCATCATGGCTTTCGACCCACTTAAAGTTAAGAAACTCGACGTAGTGACAAGAAACTACTACCTCGGACCGCACTTGTTTCCGGGGATCGTCAGTTACTCAACCTATACAGGTGACCTGGCAGGTTTTGCTCTTGATCCGCGAAGCGTAAGTATCAACTACGAAGGACTTCAGGCACAACGTGAATTCTATACGCCGTCTTACGAAACACAAAAACAGCGTAGCAATAGAATGCCTGATCAGCGTACTTTGTTGCACTGGGAACCCGTAGTAAAAACAACCGCATCTGGCAGCAAAACGATAACATTTTATACTTCAGATAACACAGGAAACTTCATTGTGGTCGCCCATGGACTGGCACACGGAGGAAAGGCGGGCTCTGCGATCTATAAGTTCGCAGTACGACCAACTGAGTTCTGAAGTATTACTTAAATTCGGAAAGGTCTTTCATCTTTTGTGATCAGAAATCGCATTGCCGTAAACATCATCTTTTTCCTGAACGGGTTTCTTTATGGAAACTGGAGTTCACGCATCCCTCGTATTAAAGAACAATACGGCATCAGCGATAAGGTCTTCGGCCTTGTTCTGTTGACGATGGCCCTGGGAGCAGTCGCAGCAATGCCATTTACGGGATATGCCATCCTTCGCAACGGTACACGTCGCATCGGCCTCATCTCCATCATTCTTTACTGTGCCTTCGTGCCAATGATTCCATTCATGACGAATTGGATCGTATTAATGATACTGTATCTCATCATTGGTATTGCAACCGGTATGCTGGATGTTTCCATGAACGCACAAGGCGTAATGGTAGAACAACAGTATAAAAAACCTATTATGACATCCTTCCACGCGTTCTTTAGTATAGGCATGGCGTTAGGCGGATGGTGCGGCTCTTTGTTCGCAGGTACATCGCTCACGTTATATCATCACTTCGGAATCATCGGAGGTCTTGCTTTCATCATGACGCTTTGGGTTCGCTCTAATCTTATCAATGACAACCAGCTGCGGGAAGAAAAAACAGACGGTCCGTTGTTCCGGCTACCAACAAAGGCGCTTCTTGGTCTTGGGATCATTACTTTCTGCTGTATGATGGCGGAAGGCTCGATGGCCAACTGGTCGGTACAGTATATGGAATCCGTGGCTTTATCATCGAAGACACTTGCGCCGATAGCAATCACTGCCTTTGCAGCTTCGATGACGTTGGGCCGTGTCTTCGGTGATTGGACACGTGCCAGGATCGGTGACCGAAACGTGATCGTTGCAGGTGGTGTTTTGTCCGCCGCAGGGCTCGTGGTTGCATTGCTTTGGCCAGTGCCATGGATTGTGATCGGCGGATGCTTGGCGGTAGGCCTGGGGTTGTCGGCAATCGTTCCCGTATCCTATAGCATTGCCGGAAGCACACCAGGGATCTCTTCAAGCGTGGGCATCGCCATGGTCACTACCGTGGGATACTCCGGTTTTCTGCTGGGTCCTCCAATCATTGGGTTCATCGCGGAATGGAAAGACCTCCGCGTCGGACTTTCCGTCGTCGCAGTGTTACTGGTGCTGATGGTAATATTGGGAGGGACGCTTAAGCCACGAAGGACCTGAACACCTGGTAAATTATTTCTTGATCGCTTCAATCATCCAGTCCCATGGATAAGGATCGCGAAGCCATGACGGAGGAGAATCAAATTCTGTTTTCCAGCTGTACTCGAGTTTCTCCACTGCTCTCACGTTAAAACCCGCTTCACGGAAGATGACCTGAATCTCTGAATGAGTGTAGTGCTTCGTAGGTACTCCGTTGATCTTCACTACTCCCTGTATCACATCAGTTATATCAAGGTCATAATAAGCGAGTTCATGCCGTGGTATCCTGTGTGGTTTCACTCCTTCTTTCTTGTACCATTCCACAAGGCGCCATGATGAATACAGCAGAGATTCCATAGAAGGAACTACCACTAATGCAGCACCACCCTTTACCAACCCACGCGCGATTGTTCTAAGAATCGCCCTGTTGCGATCGGGCTCCGGAAGAATGGCAACGTTACAACAAAGACCAAACTTCGCTTTAGGAAGCTTCAGATTTGACCTGGTAAGGTCAGCCTTCCCATAGGATATGTTTTTATATCCACGCGTTTTTGCAATGGAGATGAGTTCTTCAGAAATATCGTATGCGTTTACATGCTTGAAGGCAGGAGAAAGATATTCGAATGCTTTCCCGTTTCCGCATCCGAAATCGGTGGCCACATGTTTCTTGTTGCTGTGTTTTTTGAAATACTTTTTGAGTGTCTGATTTTTATCCGACTTGAATACGTCGAATACTTCATCATCATATCGTTCAGCAATGTCGTTCCAGTGTAGCTCCTGATCCATAGTTGTTTTCTGATTGTTAGTAATGGCTTTTCCTTTAAAGGTAATTCCTTTTTTACTAAAATCAGAATAACAAACTGATCAGTGCATCAATGCATCTATGTGTTTTTGAATGCAACGTACGATCGCGCGTAATTAACGATGACAACATGATCTTTAAGAATAGCCATGCCTATGGATGCATATCTTCGTTCTGAAAAGAACACACTGGTGTCGATGTTATTAAATTCAACTCCGCCAAGATTCATCTTCTTTGTGATGCTGTTCGTGCCGTTGATAGTACCGCTCAGGCCTCTGCCAACAGTTTTTCCATCCTTCGAGTTGTTCCCACTGCTGAAAATAAGTCCCAGTGACGAACCTGTGTCGATCAACAGATCATGAATTACTTCTTTTCCTTTCTCCGATTCAATGCTGCATTCCATTACCGGTTTAGAATCCACCACGTTCATAGATACATAAGTAAAGTCAGGATTTCTTATGAACAACGGATCGGTACGAAAGGTGATCACCTTTTGCGGGAAATCGAATTCTATTTCAAACTTCGCAAAGATCTCGTAGCCAATTACGCCATGGATATTGGGCAATGTGGAAAATAAATTCTTTTCAGGAATGATGATGATAGGAATTCTTCTGCCTTCGACCATACCAATCGAAACATGATTATTCACGGAGAGCCTTCCCATTAAGGGCTTGCCGGATCCATGACCGGAGAATTCAACCGGTCGTGGTTGTGTTTGAAATATCTTCTCGTATTTCTTTCCAAAGAGAAGCAGATTACGACAACCAGTATCCAGGATCAGGTTAACGGTGATGGAATCATTGATCCGTACGGGTAGAATAATGAGGTCATTGATAGTCTTGTACTTCATACTGAATTCAAAGACGGAATCAGGAAGAAAAAATCCTGCAGAGGGCACAGCGACAATTCTGCTATAAGAAAGCAGCAGAACGAGGATGATAAGATAGCGGGTATGCATGAACGGAAGGTTGAGGAGTTTGGTTTACCTCCATTCTGAAAAAAGTCCGGCAGCACGGATGTCGTCTCATCAGCAGGAGGCATACTAAACTATGCTCTTCCCTGTTCAGCTGTAAGCCTCATAATGCATGATTTATTTTCGCTGCCGGAAATGCGATTGCGCAAAACATTGCAAGGGTTACAGCGCTTTTGGTACTATCAACGGTAATTATCAAAATATTTCATACCGCTGTTTGCGTGATGGCAAAAAAAAGACCGCTTGATTTCAGCGGTCTTTTTTCTATAAGTGGTTTCTCTTATTTATTCAATGGTACAGCTTTGTAGGTCATTGCCAGCTTCACAGCTTCATAAACATTTACAAGACCACCCGAAGTGCTAAGCTCACGGAACTGTACTTCTTCACCGCTCTTACCCGGCTTGGTTACTTTCAGGCCGTCGAACTTACGAGTGGACTGCTGAATAATATCCTTTACCTGAGCAGGAGTGAGGTGCGGAAAGTAAGAGAGAATAACCGCCGCAACTCCTGCTGTAGCAGGTGATGCCATTGATGTTCCCTGTAATTCCGTGTAAGTGTTGTCAGGCGTCGTTGAGAAAATCTCTACGCCGGGTGCAAACACATCCACAGATTTTTTTCCATAGTTCGAGAATGATCCGACGAAGTCTTCATTGGCTCCCCATGAAGATGCGCCGACTTCAATCCAGTACTTTGCTTCCTTATCTTTAGCGAGCTTCTTGGTTGGATAGTTATAGTCGTTGTCAAGATTACGTCCGTCGTTTCCAGCTGCGTGAATAAGAAGTACACCTTTCGATTCTGCGTACTGAACAGCTTTGTCTACATATTCTTTATTAGGTGAAAATGACTTTCCAAAACTCATGTTGATCACCTGTGCTCCGTTGTCCACAGCATAGATGATTGCATTTGCTACATCCTTGTCTCTTTCATCGCCATTTGGGACAGCGCGAACCGACATGATGCGAACATTATCCGCAATTCCTTTTACGCCGATGTCATTCTTACGGTTAGCAGCGATGATACCCGCCACGTGCGTGCCGTGCATTGCATCAGGTCCTTTTACATCATTGTTGCCGTAACCTTTTTCGTCCAGCTTATTCGGATCATCACCGACGATCGTGCGTGAATCAAACTCAGTGTTATAACCAAACTCAACAGCTGTTTTGTAATGGTCGACTCCTCCTTTAAGTTGTTCAACACCGGCGCCCAATTCTTCCAGGAACTCAGCGACCACAACATCCTCTTTGTAGTTATCAAAGATCTTCGTGAGATACGCCTTCGCGTTGTTGATCGTATCGTTGTCAGCCTGAATAGCAGCGATTGAAGACTTCGTGAGCGGCGCACCTGTCTTTGCGCTGAGCAGGCTGTCACAGAATTTGATATTCGCGTATGCCTGGGAATACACCATGTACTGGTCTTCGTATTTCTTCAACTGTGCTGCGCTGTGCTTTGAATCATTCTCATACTTCGCCTTTACACGTTGCCAGTATTCGAATTCACCACGTTGCTTTTTCTTGATGGTCTTCTCATCAATGTTTTCGTATTTAGGTTTCAGACGAACGAATTCGCGTGTCACTTCATAAGAATCTTCATTCACATTGCGGCCATCTTTACCTCCGATGAAATTCCATCCATGGATATCATCAACATAACCATTGTTGTCATCATCGATGCCGTTGCCGGGAATTTCATCTTCATTTATCCACATTACATCTTTAAGATCTTCATGTTCGGAGTCCACTCCGGAATCTATTACTGCGACCAGAACGGTCCTGGATTGACGATCTTTTAATAGTTCGTTATACGCCCTTTCTGCACTGACCCCCTGCACCCTGTCTATTTCGGGATCACGCAAATACCAGTCTTTCGGAGCGGTTGCCGTGTCGGAAAATGCAGATTCCTGTGCAAAAACGGGTTGGATCATTAGGCTCAGCATTATAATACCCATCAGCCTAATCTTACTCTTCATCATAATTATTTGGTTTTCAACAATTCATGCAAATATACACCTACCCCGAGAACAATTCCGCCAAATTATACGGGTGGCTCAGGGCCGAAATTTGCAAAACCCTTGCCGAACTTACCCGGGTAGAGGGGGTAATACTTTGATGGGGTTAGCGGCCGGTATTGTAAAGATCTTTGCCTGTAAGCAAAACCACTATGGCATTAATACTTATTCCTTTGATTTTGTTCTACTCAGTCTTCTTTTGGCATGCCTTCAAATTGAAGTCAGAGTACGAGCAGCACCATTAGATTTCAGGAAAAAGCCCTCTTTGATCTAGTCCTGATTAGGACACAGTTTTACACCCATAATTAACACATCGTCAGTTTGAACGTTCTTGCCCCTCCATTCTTCAAAGGCGGCTTCAAGCCTCTGTTTCTGCTCCTCAAGGGGTAGTGTATGAATGTCAAGCAACAGCTTGGTGAACCGTTTTGACAGGAATTTCTGATTCTCCGGCCCGCCAAACTGATCGCGGAAACCGTCAGTAAACAGGTACACCATCGTCTCAGAGTCCAGGGTGATCTCGTGCTTCCGGAACTTCAATTCGTCTTTGTTCCGTGTTCCACCGATAGGATGAATGTCGCCCTTAATCTGGAAAAGCTCTCCATTTTGAATATACACCAGCGGATTCTTCGCGCCTGAAAATTCCAGCACCCGCCTCTTCGGACGGTAAATACACAATGCAGCATCCATACCGTCGTTGTTGCCGCTGACGTCCTGCTGCAATGAGCTGCGAATCTCCCTGTGAAGGTTGTCCAGGATCAGGTTCGTGTCGCCAACACCTTTGTTGATGATGCTGTTCAGAGAATTAATTCCGATCATCGACATGAACGCACCAGGAACACCATGTCCGGTACAATCAATTGCCGCGAACGCAAGGTCGCCATTGGTCTTAGCAAACCAGTAGAAATCGCCGCTGACCATGTCGCGCGGCTTGAATACGATGAAAGATTCTTTCCAGGCCTTTTCCTCAAAAGTGGTTTTCGGTAACATCGCTTCCTGTATCCGCTTCGCGTAGTTGATACTGCTTTTGATATTCTTGTTCTGAAGGTCAAGCTTCTTGTTGATCGCGTTCGTTTTTCTGCTATTGAAGAAAACTACCAGCGCCAGCGTTGCTCCGAGTCCGATGACGGCAAGGATGAAGTTTCGGAAAAGTGCTTCATTCTCAAGCTTTGCGTTTTGCTCTTCTATTCTAAGAGTGGAAAGTTCTTTGTCCTTGCTTAATAATTCTATTTCAAGTTGACTCTGCTCATTGATCACCTCCAGCTCTTTCAGCGACTCTTCCGCTACATGCAGATTGCGATTGGCGGATTCGAGTGAATCGGCGTTCCTGGAAAGTATGCGTTGAACATGTTCAAGC
>JAEYXN010000117.1 GCA_023431285.1 Bacteroidota bacterium | reverse complement strand
TCCTCTTTGACCTTGACAGCACTAATGTAGCTGTTGACCGGGTTACAAATACTCTTAGTAAAGATTACGCGCCGCTCGCGATCGATGAGAATAATTTTATCTATTTAAGTGACCAGCGCGGGATCACGAATTTATTTAAGTACAATCGTACTACAGGCATTTATTCTCAAATCACAAACTTCGCCACAGGCATTAGCCAATATGATTACAGTGTAAGTAACAATACACTTGCGTTTGTGATGACGAAGAATTTCAAGCAGAACATTTTTGTCGATCGTGGGTTTGTTCATAACCGACAGGTGTTTACTCCCGCCACGAGACGCAAGGAGCTTCAGCAGGCCCGCGTCATTCGTGAGAGACGAAAACAGGAAGAAAATAAAACGATGAGCATTAAGGATCTTCTTAATGCGAGGCTCAAAGAAGCACAACAAAACGCGTCTGACAGTATTGCAACACCGATAGATTCAGTAAATACGGTTTTGCCTGCAGATTCTCTTTCACAGCAGACTCAGACTGACTCGGTACGGACACCGGTAGCGGAGGAAAGACCGTTGATTAAGAAGATCGACGACTCAGTGAATACCGACAACTATGTTTTTGAAGATGAAGCTGTGAAACAAACTCAACCTCCGGCGGAGTCGTTCCTTACAAGATACATGAAGGCCCGCGATAAGAGTCGCGTTACCGGACCTCATCCGTACGAAACAAAATTCAGCTATAATAACCTTGTCACTTCTTTATTGATTGACCCGTTGCGCGGCCTTGGTGTGTCCATCGAAGCACAGATGAACGACATGCTTGAAAGCTATCGCTTCTACGGTGGCATCATGACTAGCATCGACCTTCGGAACGGTGACGCCTATGCTGAGTTTCAGTATCTGCCATCTCTGATCGATTTCAGTGTGCGTTTTGATCGCAAGGGTTTGAGATGGGAAGCAGAGCTTGCGCCGCGGGCGTCTCAGCCGAATCTATATCATTATTCCCTGAATCGTTTTGAGCTCGGTGCCGCGCTTCCAATTACTGATCGTGTAAGGATCACGTTCAAACCTTTTGCCGCGATGACAAGAACGGTTGAACTTGGTGAGGGGGATTATCCTGCTACGCCACCGTCTGTAGAACCGTTATCCAACTTCTACGGTGGATTTAAGTCAGAATTGATTTATGACAACTCTGTTTCCAGCGGATTGAACCTGATCGAAGGGACTCGTGGAAAGGTGATGTTTCAGCATTATCAGGGAATCCAGGACGCCAACCTGAGCTTCAGCCAGGCTGCGGTGGATGTTCGCCATTATCAGAAGATTTATCGTGAGATTGTGTTCGCTGTACGCGGGTTTGCAGGAACATTCTTTGGACAATCTCCTAAACTTTACCTGTTGGGAGGAATGGATAACTGGGCATTTAATAAGGCCCGTATCGGCGGCCAGACCAGCGATGGAGTTGCTAATCCTCTAGGCTTCCCATATGCGAATTCAGATCTCCTCTTTACTGAATTCGCCACGTCGCTCAGAGGTTTCGAGTATGCGACTCTTTTTGGAAATAGTGTTCTGGTTGGTAACGCTGAATTCCGTGTGCCTTTGATTCGCGCACTCTCCAACGGACCAGTTTCTTCAAACTTTCTGCGCAACATGCAGCTGATTGCATTCTATGACATCGGAACCAGCTGGTCTGGTAAACCGCCGTTCAGCTCGGAGAACAGCGTAAGTGTTGACAAGATTGGAGGATATCCATCGAAGTTTGAAGTAGAGATCAGAAATTATCTCAATCCATGGCTGTATAGCTACGGTGTTGGACTGCGCACTGTAATACTCGGTTACTATATGAAATTCGACCTTGCATGGCCTGTGGAGAATTATCAGGTACTCAAGCCTAAGTTCCATGCGACCCTCGGCTTCGACTTCTGAAAACGAAACTACGGTGTTATCATTCTTTTCGTAATTTCACGTTTGTTGAAGTTCCATCATACATGATCAAATCAATGACCGGCTTTGGACAGTTGTCGAAAGACGACGGCCACGTCCAGATTTCTGCTGAGCTAAGAACCCTTAACTCAAAATTCCTCGACCTGAACTTAAGGCTCCCGAAAGTCTTTTCAAGTCGTGAAATCGAGATCCGAAATCTTATCACTGAAAAGCTTGAACGCGGGAAAGTATCTCTCACTGTTGAATACCAACCTCATGCAGATAAACAGATCAAGCAGACATATAATGAAACTCTGTTTCAAGCATACTTCGATCAATTACGCAGGCTGGCCGACAAGGTGAGCACCACGCACCATGGTTTATTCGAGCTTGCATTGAATTCTCCGGATGTGATTCAGAATAACCTCAGCGAAGAGATTGCAGAAGAAGAATGGGCGAAAGTGAAGGGAACCATTCTTGATGTGATCGGCAAATGCGAAGACTTTAGAAAGATGGAGGGAAAGGCATTGGAAAAAATGCTCGCAGGTTGCATCGATGTGATTGCATCTTCTCTCAAAGCTATTGAGGCGCTTGATCCGAAAAGAGTGGAGCGTATCCGTGAAAGACTTAAAGGAAATGTCGAAGCTTTTCTTGGAGAAGAGGGCTATGACACCAATCGTCTTGAGCAGGAGATTATCTTCTATATTGAGAAACTGGACATCAATGAAGAAAAGGTCCGCCTTCGGTCGCACCTTGAATACTTCATGACGGTTCTCAACGATAAGCAGAGCAATGGAAAGAAACTTGGATTCATCAGTCAGGAAATAGGACGTGAAATCAACACCATCGGTTCAAAAGCTAACGATGCTGAAATCCAAAAGCATGTTGTGGTGATGAAGGAAGAGTTGGAAAAAATTAAGGAGCAGCTCAACAACGTTTTATAATCAGAGCAGCTTTGCAAGTGTGCTGATATATCTCTCCGGCACCTCTCCCTTGATCGCGATCTGATAGTCGTTGTACGAGCATGGAACTATGCTGTTACGCGAGAACATTTCACTTCCAAGTCGATAGGGTACTTCCATCCACCACTTTTCACTGATCTTACTCTTGTAGAAAGTAATCACTTCAGGTTCCACTGGCATGGAAACAGAGTATTTCAGAAAATCATTTCCTCTGAAATTCTGATGGCTCTTGCGATGATAATATCCTTCGATGAAATACCAGATCATGGTAGCAACAACTGAAGCGGTTTTTCTGTTCTGATCGTCGTGGTCGGGATTGTATTCGTAAAATCCTGCAGAGCTCAACTTCTCATTAAGACCGGCATACCAACAGATCTGACAAGCTTCCTCCCCTGTAAGTCCAAACGGCTGAGCATTTGCATTACCCGGTGCGTCAGATGAGCGTATAGCCGTCACGTCGAAGGAAAGCGCATCGGCGTTCCTGATGGTAGGCTCTATCTCCTGAATGTTGCTTCGGATTTGTCCGATGCGAAAGGCTTCGAAGTAAAGTTTCTCAAGCACAGATACTGCACCCTGATCGATGAGATAGCTCTGATAGGCCAGGTGTGTATAACTGAAAAGATAATTTGGCTCGTGTAGAAGTATCTTATGGATGTGGCTCTGACTTGGAGGGTTTTCTGTTCTGTCTTCAAGGTCGAGACACGCGTCAACGTTTAGAAAGCTTACAAGTTTTTCCAATGATTCATAACCGGCGTACTGGCCGTAGTCAAGGTCATGCGATCCTCCGATGATAACCGGAAGAACATTTTCTTCCAACAACATCCGGCATACTTCACTAATCCGCACGTACGTCTCGTCCAGGTCGAGCCCTGGATTTAGGTTTCCGAGATCTACAATGCGATACTCTCCTGAGCCTTTTTTGAGTTGATATAACTTCTTGCGAATCTCGTCAGGTCCTTTAGATGTCCCGATGTTTTTCGTTGTGCCACGTTCTTCAGCCACACCGAAGATTGCAATATGGAACCCCTTGTATTCCGGCATCTTTTCAGTGAAGACGTGTATGCTGCGGAAGAAACTGGATGTTGATCTGATGTCCGAGTACACGGATTCATCCACAGGGCTAAAGAGAATCGTCAGATCCATAGAAGTAAAGT
>JAEYXN010000055.1 GCA_023431285.1 Bacteroidota bacterium | reverse complement strand
CTTTTATCTCTATCCTTTGTTCCAGCGCCTCACGGTTCACAAACAGAAGTATTCCCATTAAAATGTAGATCAGACTCACGATTCCGAACCCGGCAAAGTAACCCAGGTATTGCCCGATCAACATTGCAACGGAGAAGCTAAGGAACAACAGAAAAAAAATGCCTATCAGCAGAAGTGTAATGAAGACCGAAGCCTTTGACAGAACCTTTGAAAGATCTTCCTTCAGATCATATTTCAATAGCTCGATTCGCGCTTCCACGTATCCCGTCAGGTTTTCCATCAGACTATCGAGCTTCAAAAACTTCGCTATTCCCTCTTTAAGCACAATCAAAAATCGTTTATGCAATATAGACAGAAGATTGAAAATAGAAGGACGATCCGGGTCGGTAAAGTGCCGTGTTTAACGTTCAGACCTTTTGCATTCTTCTTCGAAAAAAGGAGAGATAAAATACCTTTCCTGACCTGTCTCTGCTTTCAATGCCCGAAGCACCAATAGTATGTTCTGCAGTCCGATTTTTTGGGCCCATTCAAAGGGTCCATACGGGTAATTGGTGCCCAGCCGCATAGCAAGATCAACATCTTCACGGCTGGCAATACCCTCTCCGACTGCGTGGTAAGCTTCATTGACGATCATACTGATGATCTGGGGAGTCACCATTCCAGGCTGGTCTTGAACAATCTGGAAGGGTGCGTCAAGAAGTTCGCAAATTTCAGATAACCGCTGCTCGTCGTCTTTCGATTTTACTGAGAGTTCAAGCATAGGGGCGGAAAAAAATGGGGGCAATCCATTGAACCCAAAAAAAAGGGTCTGGCAATCAAAAAGGTCTTTGGTGATCCATTTCAATGAATGCGCGGCCGTATTCACGAAAACCGGGCATTGAGCGTCGCGATACTCAGCGATACCGTCGGGATCGTGAATCACCAGAAAATCGAATATCAGGTCAGAGTCGTTCGCGAGGTCCGTGGCCCCAACGCGGGAGTCAGCATGCTGAACGGATTGCCGAGCGCCAAACTTCTGCTGGCATTCCTCAAAATCAATTTCGCGGCCGACAACCAAAATATTCATTTGTTAAATATAGAAGCTTCCGGATTGCTAATTTTGATCATCTTCGGTTTTAGTAACTAACTCAGTAATATGCGAAAGATCATTGTCTCCGCTGATGCGCCCGCACCCATCGGACCTTATAGCCAGGCGGTTTTGGCTGGTAATACGCTTTACGTCAGCGGCCAGATCCCATTGGATAAAAACGGAACTCTAATTACAGGTTCAATTGAAGAAGAGACCGAGCTGGTGATGTCTAACCTCCTCGCGATACTCCAAGCTGCAGATATGAATTTTAGTCATGTGGTGAAGTGTTCGATATTTCTCACGGACATGGGTAATTTTCCGCGGGTGAATGCCGTATACGCAAAAGCCTTTCAAAACGAACCACCTGCAAGAGAGACAGTTCAGGTAAGTGCATTGCCCAAAAATGCGAACGTCGAAATTTCCTGCATCGCCGTCAAGTGATCAACTTTTTTCCAGGAGAGACAGAGACCATTGTAATCCCGGTTGAGGGAAACACCATCAGACGACGAATCCTGCGGGAACTCGAAAAACCTTTCCTGGGGTTCACGGGGAGGAACCTCATGGGCAGTCTTGACGAAGATGGATTTGTTTTGGGAGTGCAGTTGCGCAGGCCACAGATGTTCATGCCGGTGGTGACAGGGAACATTGAAGACACTTCAAAGGGGTCGATCATTTTCTTACGATACTCCCTTCCTGGCGGCACAAAATTCCTGATGCTTTTCTGGGCGTTGGTGTTGCCTTTGACCACCGCATTCATTGCCTACCACTATAAGAATTACTGGATCCTCGGTGGCGGAATAGGTGCACTTGTTTTCCTGTTTGTTATCGCGTGGGCGAATTTCAAACTTCACGTAAGGACAATGAGAAACCTCGTCCTTCCGATAATTCTCGGAAACTAACTATCCCTTCTTCGACTCTTTGCTCCACATATCGCGAAGCGTTACAGTGCGATTAAAGATTATTCTATCGCCGGATGAATCGGGATCCAGGCAGAAATAACCTTTTCTCAGGAACTGGAACCTGTCATCGGACTTCGCATCCTTTAATGCTGGCTCCGCGAAAACATTAGAAAGCACCTGGAGTGAATCAGCATTCAGATAATCCTTGAAATCTCCTTCTGCTTCACCGAGATTTTCCACTTTGAATAGCCGGTCATACAGGCGCACTTCCGCGGGGATCGCTTCTTTAACGCTGACCCAATGCAACGTACCCTTCACGTTAATACCAGATGTATCCGACCCACTGCGGCTTTCGGGGATATAAGTACATCGCAGCTCAGTGATTTTTCCATCCCCACCTTTAACCACCTCGTCACAACGGATGATGTATGCGCTTTTGAGGCGCACCATTTGTCCGGGAGCAAGACGGAAAAATTTCTTCGGCGGATTCTCCATGAAATCTTCCTGTTCGATATAGACTTCCCGGCCAAAAGGCATATTGCGTTTTCCTGCAGACTCATCTTCGGGATTGTTCTCCGTTTCCACGAATTCCGTTTTCCCTTCCGGATAATTGGTGATGACCACTTTCAGCGGATCGAACACTACCATTCGGCGATGAGCGATCTTATTGAGATGTTCACGCACGCAGAATTCCAGCAGTCCTACGTCGATCAGGTTCTCGCGTTTTGCCACGCCGATCTTATCGCAGAACTCACGAATACTTTCCGGCGTATAGCCCCTGCGTCTTACGCCACTCAGCGTAGGCATCCTTGGATCATCCCAACCGGAGACGTGCTTTTCATTCACGAGCTGCAGGAGCTTGCGTTTGCTCATCACGGTGTAGGTCATGTTGAGCCGGGCAAACTCATACTGGCGTGAAGGATAGATCTCCAGTTTTTCTATAAACCAGTCGTACAATTCGCGGTGCGGAATAAATTCGAGTGTACAGATACTGTGCGTGATATTTTCGATGGCGTCGCTCTGTCCATGCGCAAAGTCGTACATGGGATAGATACACCAACTATCTCCTGTACGATGATGATGCGCATGCTTGATCCTGTAAATAATCGGATCGCGCATATGCATATTGGTGTGCGCCATATCGATTTTTGCGCGAAGCACTTTCTCACCGTCGCGAAACTTTCCTTCTTTCATCGCCTGAAAAAGCGAGAGGTTTTCTTCAATGGTCCGGTCGCGGAACGGGCTATTCTTTCCAGGTTGGGTCGGTGTGCCTTTCTGAGCCGCAATCTCTTCGCTGCTGCTGTCATCCACGTAAGCGAGGCCTTTTCGGATGAGCTTTAGTGCAAACTCATAGAGTTCTCCAAAATAGTCGGAAGCATAAAGTTCATTTGCCCAGTTGAAGCCGAGCCATCGCACATCATTCTTGATGCTCTCGACATACTCTGTTTCTTCGGTCACCGGATTGGTATCGTCGAAACGGAGATTCGTTGTTCCGTTATACTTCAGGGCAAGCCCGAAATTCAGACAGATACTTTTCGCATGACCCATATGCAGGTAGCCATTCGGCTCCGGCGGGAATCGCGTGATGATGGTTTTATGTTTACCCGATTCGATGTCTTTCTCGACAATCTCCTCCAGAAAATTCAGACTTTTTTCTTCGGTCATGGACTAATCTTTACTTACCGTGGCTGGCGTTAATTCGGTGCCGGCCGTGAGCTGCAAGGTATAAAGGCTTTCTCAAAATCAGCGCAAATTATTCACGAACGCCATTTTTTTTCGGCGTTCGGGTCGGCTCAGCGAGCTTAATGCGAACGTTTTCGACATTTTTTCCAAAGCTGTGATTTAACGATTTCGGTGGTCGAAGGACATTATTCTGGATCACCTTTTTACCTTTGCAATCCGCCTGCAACCAGACGCATGGCGTAGATTGATTATGAGAGAAGTTCGTGTCAGATTTGCTCCAAGCCCAACGGGAGCGTTACACATCGGTGGCGTTAGAACAGCATTATATAACTATTTGCTCGCCAAACAGCATAACGGTACAATGATCCTACGCATTGAAGATACCGACCAGACCAGATTCGTAGAAGGTGCTGAGCAATACATTGTTGATTCATTGAACTGGGTAGGAATCAAGTTCGACGAGGGACACGGCATTGGCGGTCCCCATGCGCCGTATCGTCAGTCTGAGAGAAAGGACATATATAAAAAGTACGCGCAGCAGTTGATCGACGCCGGTCATGCTTACTATGCTTTCGATACTGAAGCTGAATTGGAGGCCATGCGCGAACGTCTTAAAGCCGCCAACGTTGCGATCCAGCAATACAATAGTATCACGCGTACGCAAATGCGTAATTCCATTACCCTTCCTGCCGAAGAGACAAAAGCGTTAATTGAGTCGGGAGCACCATATGTTGTCCGGTTGAAAGTTCCTCGCAAGGAAGAGATCCGATTGAACGACCTTATCCGCGGATGGGTAAATGTTCACTCCTCTCAAATAGACGACAAAGTTCTTCTGAAGTCTGATGGCATGCCAACATATCACCTCGCGAACGTAGTTGATGATTATCTGATGAAGATCAGTCATGTCATTCGCGGAGAGGAATGGCTTCCATCTGCTCCGCTTCACGTATTGCTTTATCGTTTTCTCGGATGGGAGAATGATATGCCGCAGTTCGCCCACCTTCCACTGCTGTTGAAACCTGATGGTAACGGAAAGCTAAGCAAGCGTGATGCTGTTAAGTTTGGGTTTCCTATTTTCCCTCAAACGTGGAAGGATGAATCAGGTGAAGTTTCGATCGGCTATCGCGAAGCGGGATATCTACCGGAGGCACTGATTAATTTTCTTGCGTTGCTTGGCTGGAACCCTGGAACAGAGAAAGAATTATTTACGATGGAGGAACTCATCCGCGAGTTCTCCCTTGAGCGAATCAATAAGGCTGGTGCGCGATTCGATATTCAGAAGGCGCAGTGGTTCAATCAGCAATACCTGCGAGTAAAGTCGGATGAAGAGTTGGCCGACGCGCTTCTTGCATCTCTCAAAACCGAAGGCGTTTCCTGCTCTGAGGAAAAGGCCGTGAAGATCGCCGCCGTCATGCGCGACAGGATCACCTTCCCGAAAGATCTATGGGAACAGGGGCGTTTCTTCTTCCAGGCACCTGAATCATACGATCAGACCGTAGTCGCCAAGAAATGGAACGATGATGTAGTGAAAGTTCTAACAGCTTACAAAGAAAGCGTAGCCTCTGGTGATACGTCGCTGTCTGCAGAACAAGCCAAGGAGTTATTGGAACAAGTAACGGCCAGTCTGGGTATTGGAACCGGAAAGATCCTTCAGACATTGCGTGTCGCCATCACAGGCGCTGCTGGTGGACCGGACCTAATGATGATTATGGAAATAATCGGCAAGGAAGAAGTGGCGAGTCGTCTGGGTGCCGCTCTCACGACTATCAAACCTAGAATGGCATAATATTTTTGCTTACAGGGAAAGAGTCGTAAATTAATGTTATGGACAAAAAAGATAAAGCCGACAAGGAAAAGCCGAAAGTGCATAAAGAGCTGAGCGGCTTTGATATTACGATCGATCAGTTCGGCGAAATAAGGTCCAACATGAACATTGAAAAGATCAATGAGTTCCTGAATGAGAATGTAGACGACAAGAAACTGGCCGAGCGGGAAGATTATGACGACCTCAAGAAGGCAAAGAAGAAGAAGAAAAAGTAATCTTGTTGCTGAGTGATGTTGCTGGCCTTCGGGCCTTTTTTTTCGGCTTGTGAATCCCTGTTGTAATTAGCTCATTAAAAAAGATACTAATTCCCAAAACCTTATACTTTATGGCACGATCACACGAAATAGATTTTCAGATCAAAGGCGAAAGCATCCAGATTGTAGAAATTGAGCTTGACCCGATGGAGACTGTAATTGCAGAAGCGGGAGCAATGCTTTTCATGGAGGATGGGATCCAGTTTGAAACCAAGATGGGAGATGGATCGAATGCTAATCAGGGTCTGTTTGATAAGCTTCTCTCTGCCGGGTCGCGTATTCTGACTGGTGAATCGTTGTTTATGACGCATTTCACGAATCGTGGTTCGCGTCGAGCCAAAGTTGGATTTTCCGCGCCTTATCCGGGTACCGTGATTCCAGTCGATTTATCCGCGACTCCAGGTAATGAGCTGATCGTACAAAAAGACGGATTTCTGTGCGCGGCTTTCGGCACCAAAGTGACCATCACTTTCAATAAGAAACTTGGCTCCGGTCTCGTCGGCGGGGAAGGGTTTATACTTCAAAAGTTACAAGGCGACGGAAAAGCATTTGTTCACGCGGGAGGAACACTCATTGAAAAAACATTGAACAATGAAATGCTTCGCGTGGATACCGGGTGCGTTGTGGCTTTCGAACCGCAGATCGATTTCGATGTGCAAATGGCAGGAGGACTTAAGTCGATGATCTTTGGTGGAGAGGGTATTTTCGTCGCAACATTGCGCGGCACCGGGAAGGTGTGGCTGCAATCCATGCCTATCCGCAAACTTGTTCAGGCTCTCGCGCCTTACGGTAGAAACAGTGGGAAGGAGGGAAGCTCAATACTCGGCAGCCTCCTCGAAAGATAAAGTACTTCTTCGAAAGAAGTTTTCGGTTTCGATTGGGGGCTAAAATTGTCCCTTAATCGGACTTCATCCCTTTTGACTTCCGAAATTATAGGGCATATTTGCACGATTTTGCCGATAACTTGTTAGCAAATCCACTTCCGTGGTGACGGATGTGCGGGGTGAACGAAAACCAAGCTTAATCTCGTGAAATACAAACGCATTCTCCTCAAACTCAGCGGGGAGGCACTTCAAGGAGCCTCAAAAACGACAAACATTGACCCAAGTGTGTTGGAACAGTACTGCGAGGAGATCAAAACCCTCAAGGACCAGGGTGTCCAAATCGCAATTGTAATCGGTGGCGGAAACATTTTCCGCGGTGGCCAGGCTGAAGCGCTTGGAATCGATCGTGTGCAGGGTGACTATATGGGCATGCTTGCAACGGTAATCAATGCGATGGCACTTCAAAGTTCGCTGGAACGCCACGGTATGTATACGCGCCTGATGGCCGGAATAAAAATGGAACAGGTTTGCGAACCTTTTATCAGACGCCGCGCAATTCGGCACCTCGAAAAGGGACGAATCGTCATCTTCGGCGCAGGAATCGGAAATCCATACTTCACAACGGATTCGACTGCCAGCCTTCGCGCCATCGAGGTACAAGCTGACGTTGTTCTAAAAGGAACACGTGTCGATGGAGTTTACACAAAAGATCCCGAGAAATATCCGGATGCCGTGCGATACTCTACGCTGACGTTCCAGGAGGCTTACGAGAAGAACCTTAATATCATGGATATGACGGCCTTCACTCTTTGTATGGAAAACAAGCTGCCGATCATTGTGTTTGATATGAACCGCAAGGGCAATCTTCTTAAGGTGGTGAAGGGTGAAGAAGCTGGAACTTTAATCGCTCACTAACATCAGACCTAATAAACAGAACGACGTTTATGGAAGAAATCGAAATGTATTTGGAAGAGGCCCAGGAACTTATGACAAAGGCGCTCAACCATTGTGCACACGAGTTGACTAAGATTCGTGCAGGAAAAGCCAATCCCAGTATGCTGGATGGCATCCAGGTTTCCTACTATGGCGCAACAACGCCGCTGAATCAGGTTTCGTCTCTTACCACTCCGGACGCGCGAACCATTTTTGTAAAGCCATGGGAAAAGGGAATGATCACTGAAATTGAAAAAGCGATACGTGACGCAAATCTTGGGCTGAATCCTCAAAACGACGGACAGCAAGTTATCATTAACATTCCGATGCTAACCGAAGAACGCCGGAAGCAACTGGTGCGTCAGGTGGGACAGGAATGCGAGCATGGCCGCGTGAGTGTGAGAAGCATCCGCAAAGAGACCAATGAAGCATTGAAGAAAATAAAAGGCGCCTCCGAGGACGATGTAAAGAACGCTGAGGAGAAAGTCCAGAAAATGACGGATGAATTCATCGGTAAGATTGACGGTGTAATGAAGAAAAAAGAAGCCGAGATCATGACGGTATAGCCTGAATCGAACAAAATTCATGGAATGCCCTGTTTAATCGCCGGGCATTCTTTTTTTCTCCGCGGCGTATTACATTTATAGAACGTTTCACGCGTCTCCAATAAACTCACACTATGACGGCTCAGGATTTTGGAACCAGAGTAAAAAGAACCAGCATTCGCATCATGAAAATCACGCTATTTACGTTGCTTGGAATCGGCATCGCAGTGATGCTCTATCTCTATTACGGAGAAATTGAGAATGGTACGATGGCCGGAAAGGTTCTTCGAATCAGTGAGAAGGGATATGTGTTTAAGACCTTCGAAGGAAAGATCAATCTCGAAACTTTTGGAGCCTTGAAAGGAACAAGTCCGATTGCAGAGTCCTTCGATTTTTCAATTGACAAGAGTGACAAGGAACTCATTCAGAAACTCCAGGATGTTGCATTGAGTGGTGAACGTGTGAATTTGCATTATATCAAACGCCCTGCACGTTTCTTTTGGCGTGGTGATACCCGTTACTTCGCAACCTCTGTCGACAGGCTGGAACCGCGCAGAGAATAATCACGGGTCTATGAACCGGAGACAAGGAATGGCTCCAGCTCTTCCTTCTCTTTCATGTTCACCCCCTCACTGCCGGAATTCTTCTCTCCTATGTTTCTGACTATTGAGTAATCGGAGACCCTCGCAGGTTTCGCCTGCCGATATCTCACAATGGCACGCTCCAGAAAGACCGTATCAGGAGCAGACTTTACAAACACGGTATCTGTCACGGTGATGAAGACGTTCTCCTTCGTTTCATCCTCGTTCGTGAACACTGAAAATAGGATCATAAGCGATGCTACTGCAGGGACCAGCGACCATGCAGGAACCCGATAACCAATAATCTGCTGAAGCCACGACATACGATGAGTATCCGCCAATGCCTGATGCAGGCGAAGCAGTGTACGAGGATCTGGCGAAAGATCAGTTTTGCTAACCAAAGCCACACTGATCTTTCTCAGGCGCGTGTACTCCTGTTCCGATCCGAGCTCCTGGATGACCATTGCTTTCTCTTCTTCCGACAAAGCTGAGAAAGATTTGGATTCCAGCAACTCCTCAATTCTTTCACTGTCATTACTGTATTCCATATTTGAATTTTTCGATTTCATCTGTCTTTAATGCTGTCGCCAATTTTTTTTTCAAATAAAACAATCTGCTCTTTACTGTGCCTGTCGGACATCCAAGCATGGCCGACATCTCGTCGAGACTCATCTCCACTTCAAATCTCAGCGCATAAAGATTTCTTTCGTCTTCGTCAAGATTCGTTAAAGCGATGTCCAATCGCCGCGATAGATCGTCATCCTGATCAGCCTGCTCAACAACATAGAGATTCACAACCCCTTGGCTATTTGCATGAGCAGATCGGACAGACTCCCGGCGATACTCGTTCTTGCACATATTATTTGCTACAGAGAATATCCACGTGGCGAAGTTTCGTCCAGGCTGATAATAACCCGGGTTTTGAATGATCTTCAGAAATAAGTCATGCAAAAAATCCTGTGCTTTGTTTTCATCCTTCCAAAGCATTCTGAAAAAATAACGCAGTAGCTTTCCACTATACCGACGGTAGATTTCCTCAAGGGCACGCGCATTCCCCTCACCTATCAGTTCCATAAGTTCGTTGTCGGTGCTTGTGGACAGCTTTCGCATGAACATTGATACGTTTTAAGGTTCGATCACTTCCATAAATAACCTGAACCCTATGTCTGAGCTGGGATTTGTATATTCATTAATTGACTTGATCGTGCACTGATCCGGAGGGTGGTTCCAACTTCCCCCACATGCCTTCCCTTTTTCGCTGGTCATCTCAGCAACGTTGCCCACAACATCATACAGGCCAATGTCATTAGGAAAGTACGACTGCACCGGCGACATCAGCAAAAAGCCATCTGCGCTATTCGTGTTTCCCTGAACACAATGTTTCTGCGAATCCGGAAACTTGAAGTTCCCCAGTGGGCAGCCCTTCGAATTTACAGGCGAGTTCCTCATTTTCCAGTAGCGAAACCACGGATACAGGATCTCAGGATCACCAAGAGACACCGTCTTCTTTTCGTACTTCTTAGTCGCGTCCTTACCTGGCCCGAAAAGTTTGACTTCAGTGCTGTTCTCAACGAGTTTCCAGGAAGCAGCATCTTTCAAACTTGCGGCCGCAATCTGCCATTCATCTACCGAAGGTAACCGGAATTTTACGCGCTTGTACTTCCTCTCAAGTGTATTGTTGTATTGATCCGTCAGCCACTGCGCGTACTCCAGCGCTGCTTCATACGACACATTTATAACGGGATACGTCAGAAAATATTTCTCCTTCTTCATCGGCTGACGATTCGCATGGTACCCGGCCATAAAGGATCGCGCTGGCTCATCATACTGGTCGATGTGAAACTTACAGCGCTCGTACTTTTCTGTCATTCCATTCTTCTCCAGAAATTGAAGGAATTCGAGATACTGTTGGTTCGTCACTTCATACTCGTGCGCATATACGTTTCCTTTTACATACTTGAATTGTCCTTCCCACGCCTTATGTTCTATCTTATGAGGAATGAATGGTGCATCGATTGACGATTTCCCACTTAAGAAATTCTGCACAAGCAACGTCTTTCCAGTCGAACGCGCGATGTCCATGACCGTTTTCTCAAGATCGGCGGCCTTCTCAACATCTTTTGTCTGCCTGTAATGCTCAAGAAGCAGAAGCATTGGTACGAGATAGTTTGTGTTTAACACCATCCCCGCGGAATACTCACTTTCCCCGTTGAAGTCTACTGTGAGGTAATCCAGAAGAAAGCGGTTCTCGATATTGTTTCGGATTGTCGCGAGGTTGTCCAATCTATTTCGACTGAGTTGAGAGGCGAGCCCAACAACATATAGCTGATCTTTTATTGGAAGAATGTTTTCCCGCGAAAGCGTCAACGCATAATAGAACGACCTGGAAGGGTTTTCTCTAGGGAGTGCTTCGCATATCTCTACGCGTGTGGGCCTTCCGTCAAATTCGAACTTCAGCCCTGCTGCGCTTAACTTAACCTGACGGTATTGTTCGCGTTCCAATATATCGAGGTTAAGAAGGATTACATCGGGTCTCACCCCAAGAACATCCTGAAGCAGATGAATCGGCACCGTTGTATTCTCACTATCCGTAAATAATACTGCGTCCTTCTCTACAGACATCAGGACATTGTAGCTGTAGTTGAGCAAAGACTGTGATACAAGGCCCTTCCTAAATAGAAGATCACCATACTTTCTCCGGCCTTGAACATCCTGCCGATATTCATTCGTCAAGATCAGTTCAGAGAAAGCGAGAGGATTAGACGGATCAAGAGCGTGCGCCTTCATCAGACTGGCAATTCCCTCTTCTGTGAATGGACGGGAGAGAGCCTCGATCAGATAACCCTCGAACGTACCGGAAATAAATTTGCTTGATGCGTCGGCAATCGCAAAAAGTGCTTGCTTGTCTGAAGTCGAATATTTCGCCGCGAGAAAGTAGTTCAACCAGGCTTCGCGGTCGTTCATATCTTCAATTGTCTTTTCTTTCCAGAGAGAGGCCTGCCTTGTATACCATTCGACTGGCTTAATGACTTTTGTTTTTGGATGAATCTTTTCCGGAGATTCGCAAAAAGCCGGAGAGACAACAAGAATTGTAATAAGAGTTGTGATAAACCGCATACAGAATTTGATTTAATCCTCTGTACACGCTCACCCTTTAAAGGTTCATTTGTTTGACAGATTTTTTACTGATCCATTACAGCAACAGCGATCTTCGAGTCCGCTGTTCCATAATAGAGAAACCACTTTCCGTTGAATGGAACCATTCCTTCCAGGAAGCACACCTTGTTCACCTGGCCCGTCAGTTCATATGGCTTATCCGGTTTCATGAAATTCTCTTCAAGCCGATCAATAAGTTTTGTCGGATCGTTGGCAGCAAAAAGTGCCTGTCCCGCACAATACATACCTGGTTCGATTTGAGGATCTCTACCTTCTCCATCGAGATTCATTCCGTTATAGATCAACACAATTCCATGATCATTCAGAAGCGCGTAAGGTCCGCTTTCTACAAGACGACTATCGAAATATCCTTTGCGCGGTGATAACACTTTCTTAAGCGCGCCATTTTCCTCCACGGGCTGCCAATTCAGAAGATCGTCCGATGTCGCTATAAACAGATCTGTATCTCCGAAATACATCCAGTATTTTCCGTTGATCTTTTCAGCGATGATGCGATCACCATTTCTCTTCGCCACGATTGCACCCGACTTGCTCCAGGTATTTTTATGTTTTCCCTTTAGCACGACACCATACTTGTCCCATGAAAGAAAATCATTGGATACCGCCAGCATAAGACGCGCAATTTCTCCATCGTAGGATGTGTAAGTCATGATATACCTTCCGTCCGGGCTTTCCACTACTCTTGGGTCTTCAACGCCGCCCTCCCATTCATATCGTTTAAGGGAATCATTTTCCGGGTAGAAGACTGGCTCAGGCATTTTTTCAAAATGCAACCCATCAACGCTGGAGGCCAGACCAAGTCGCGAAGTACCGTTGAACTTCCCGATCTTGTCTTCAGCCCTGAACAATAGCCACACCTTCCCGTCGCGAACAATAGCTGCAGGGTTGAAGACGTCCTTTTCCTCCCAGTGCACCTCGGTTCTAAGGATCGGACAGACGAATACGTTGCGCCCAGACTCCAGCACCGGATTGACGGAGTCAACCTTTACAAAGGGCGCCATCTCCCAAGAAAGAGGTTCGCCCTTTGGTCCCTCGGATGTCTTACATGACGACAGCGCAAACGCAAATAATATCCCGATGAAGAAATAGAAGAAGTTCACTTTTTGTTTCATCCTTGTATATTCGTTTGTTAAAGTAACATGTATGAAGAGGAAAAAGAAAAGCACGACAGAGGAAATAACCAAAGAGGCGCTTGCGGAAGAAGATAGGATCAGGAACGCTTTCAAAGATAAAGACTGGGCAGAGATCAAAGGTGCAAACAGCTGGATGATTTTTAAGGTGATGTCTGAGTTCGTGGAAGGCCTTGAAAAGCTGGCGAAGATCGGACCATGCGTCACCATATTTGGATCTGCACGGGTAAGACCGAGCAATCCTTATTTTAAGATGGCAGAGCAGATCGCGTTCAAGTTGGTGCAGCATGGATACGGGGTTATCACGGGCGGCGGCCCCGGAATTATGGAAGCGGGAAACCGCGGGGCGTACAAAGCAAAAGGTAAATCAGTCGGATTGAATATCTATCTTCCCCACGAACAAAAGGGAAATGCCTATATCGATCCTGATAAACTTATCACCTTCGATTACTTCTTTGTTCGTAAGACGATGTTCATGAAGTATTCCCAGGGGTTTATCGTCATGCCCGGAGGATTTGGCACACTCGACGAACTCACTGAAGCATTGACACTCATTCAGACGAAGAAAATCGGACGGTTCCCAATTGTGCTTGTTGGAAAAAAATTCTGGGGTGGACTGATCGATTGGTGGAAAAAGGTATTGACTATGGAGCAAATGATCAGCCCGGAAGACCATGACCTATTCAATGTTGTCGATACTCCTGAAGAAGCGGTTAAGGTCATCGACGATTTTTATGCAAAGTATCTCCTTTCTCCAAACTTCTGACATGGATTCAATCAGACTTACACAGTTCAGTCATGGTGCAGGATGCGGATGTAAGATTTCGCCCGCAGTGCTGGATAGCATTCTTCATACCGAGGTGTCTAAAGGAAATTTTCCGTCACTCTTGGTGGGGAATGAATCAAAGGACGACGCTGCTGTTTATGAGATGGAGGACGGCAACTGCATCATCAGCACCACTGACTTTTTCATGCCTATTGTTGATGATCCCGAAACCTTCGGAGCCATCGCATCTGTAAACGCCATCAGCGACGTGTATGCTATGGGTGGTGAACCCGTAATGGCAATCGCGATTCTAGGCTGGCCTATCAACAAGATTCCACCTGAAGTCGCAAAGGGTGTCCTGGACGGAAGCCGGAAAGTCTGTCTTCAAGCCGGGATTCCACTTGCCGGAGGGCACAGCATCGACTGTCCGGAGCCTGTCTTTGGGCTTGCCGTGACAGGAAAAGTGCAGAAGAAACATCTGAAGAGGAACGACACTGCAAAAGTCGGATCGTCGCTTTATCTCACGAAACCGCTAGGAATAGGAATTATTACCACCGCCCAGAAGAAAGGGATCGTATCAGATGAGCATTACAAAGCTGCGGTTGATTCGATGACTACCTTAAATAAACTTGGAGCAGAACTTGGTAAACTGTCCTTTATAAACGCCCTCACTGATGTCACTGGTTTCGGCTTACTCGGTCACCTCTGTGAAATGTGCGAAGGCAGCGGTTTGTCGGCAAAAATTGATTTCACAAGAATTCCAAAGTTTGAATTCCTTCACTCATACCTTGACCAGAAAAGTTTTCCGGGAGGCACAACAAGAAACTGGGACAGCTACGGGCACAAGGTTAAAATTCACACGGAGTTCCAAAAGCTGGTACTTGCGGATCCTCAAACCAGTGGAGGTCTTTTGGTATCGGTGGATGAGGGGAGAGCCGCAGATTTCGAAACCTATTGTCGTCAGCGAAATCTTGAACTGGTCACATTCGGGTCGTTGACAGAGCGCGGCGAAAAAATTGTTGAAGTAGTATAGATCTAATTAATTCTTTTTGATAAGAAGATCCTTCAGTGCGTCCTCCAGTCTGTTGAACTGATATTGAAATCCAATTTTCATCAGCTTAGCATTGGAAACCGCATTTCCTTTCAACGCCAGGTCTGACATTTCCCCGATCAGCAGACGGATTACTGCGGAAGGAATCGCCGGCAAAATCAAAGGACGCCCTAACGTTTTGGCTATTGCTTTTGTGAATACTTTATTGGACACCGGCTCAGGTCCTACTGCGTTTAAAGCGCCTTCAACATTTTTGTCTTCGATCGCTTTCACGAACACGCGGCAAAGATCATCAAGATGAATCCAGCTCAACATCTGATTGCCTGTCCCCAGTGGAGCACCAACGAAATATTTCACGGGCTTTGCAATTTCAGAGAGCGCTCCGCCTTCTTTGCTTAACACAATCCCGACTCGTACTTTCACAACTCTCAATCCTAGTTGCACCAAATGGTCGACTTCATGCTCCCACTTCCTTACCACATCTGCAAGGTAGTCATCCCCTGGCCCGTCTTCTTCGGTGAAAAGCGAGCCTTCTTCATCGGTAAGACCGTAGTACCCAATGGCAGATGCGGAGACGAATTCCGAGACCTGGTGATCCTGTCTTTTCAGCGTATCGAAGAGTAACCTCGTTGAACGTGTGCGACTCTCAAGAATTTCGCGCTTTCTTTTTTCACTCCAAGGTTTATCACCAATATTGGCCCCTGCGAGATGAACGATTGTGCTTACACCTTCAAAAGCCCTGGTGTCGATCTTCCCTGAGTTTACATCCCATACGTATGTCTTAATGTTCTTCCCTGTTCTGGTAGTACGGCCAAGGTGGACGACATCATACCCGGAGTGCCTGAGCAACTGCGTAAGACGAGTACCAATGGTGCCGGATCCTCCGGTGATAAGAATTTTCTTCATCTCTTTCGTTATTTCCCTTTTTTCGTGATCCTTGTAGAAATATTTTTTGACCTAACCTTTAACAAGATGCTGAACAAAAAGTTTTTTCTCCTGATCATACCCCTTGTAATTTCGGCGTACTCCGGCGCCCAGACTGTAAAAGTTAAAAAAGAAAAATCAACTGTGAAAGGTGAAGCCATGGAAGGCTACGCGGTCGAACTTCAGGGTAGCAGCGCGGAAGTGAGTGCTTCTCTCGGGAAGTTTCTTAAGACCATCGGCAAAGTGAAACAGGGTGACTTCTTCACAATAACTGAACCAAGCATCAACGGCCTCTCCTATACGCAACCGGTGTATGCCACAGCAAGTGAAAACGGAAAATCATCAACAGCATGGGTCGGGATAAATTCGTCGTCATTCTCAAAGGAGGATATTGAGAAGCTTGACAAAGAATTGGAAAAGCTTGTTAAAGAGTTCGGCGTAAAATTTTATCGCGACAAAATCCAACTTCAGATTGATGAATCTCTACGCGCCACACAAGCAGTCGCAAAACAAAAGCAACGGCTTCTTAATGAAAATAAAAACCTGAGTGAGAAGTTGGAGGATAACAAGCGCGAGAAGGTTCAGCTTGAAAAAGCGCTGGTGAATAATAAAGCTGAACACGAAGACTTACTGCGTCGGATCGAACAAAACAAAAAGGCGCAGGACTCTGTTACCGTCGCCGCGGAGCAGATCAGCAAAGTAGTTGAGTTACACAAGGAAAAGCAGCGCAACGTGCGGTAGCCTCTTAAACTCCTTCAAATTTACTCTTGAAATAGATAGTGTAATTTATTCTCCCCGTGTCGATGTCTTTCCGGACATTGTAAAAGCTTATCGCCAAAAATTCATCGAAGTTATACCATCTCATTACAGCGTCCTTCTCTACCTGCGAAGGATGCTGTTTCGAATAATCAAGCCCAAATGCCTTCAGAGCACTCTGTGTAAATGGCAAACCATGAGGTCCATAAATTACGACATCAGTACTTCGTCCTGCCGGATACTGAATCTCAATGTTATACTCTGAATAACGCTGACAAAATATTTCCTGGTTCACAACCCTCAGTATATACGTCGAATCCGGCGCACCAAGTTCAGCCTCCACTTCAGCGGGAGTCTTGTTAATCACGCCGCGCACATTCAGTAAAAGGTCATTGGGTTCCTCCTTTCCACCGCATGAGACCAAGAGCGAAAGGAGTATAAGTGACAGAAATGTCTTCATATCTCAAATTTGATCTGCCCCATCATCTATTCAACCAGATAAGATATCCCAAGCGAGAAAGTACGACCAAGGTTATAAGATGAATAAGTATACGCTGTTCCTTTAAATTCCTGAGTGAACAGAACGTCCGCATCCAGAAGATTCGCTGCCGACAGCTTTACACTGAATTTTTCGGAGACTCCTTTCTTGAGGTTTACATCGAGAACTGGTCTTGGTCGCTCAAAGACATTAGGGATCGCTCCTGTGCTAACCGCCGCGAGTCGTTCACCCTGCACATTGAAGTTTACGTTCGCACTAATTCGTTTTTCCGGGTTGTCGTAAGAGAGGAAAGCATTGACAATGTATGGTGACTGACCGAACATAACTCTTGTTCCTTTCGCCGCCGGGTCGTTGTTCCTGATCAGTTTCAACTCTCCCGGATCAATGTCAACCTGAGAGTAGATGTAGGCGAAGTTAGTCCCCAATGTAAAATCCCGGAGAATGTCTGATATGAATGACAGGCTCTTCCGGAACTCAATCTCCAACCCGGCGAGCCACGCCTTATTCACGTTACGCGGTCGAATGATAAGGTCCTGGTCGTTCGAATTCGGGTCGATCACCTTCTCAATCGGGTCTGCAAATTTCTTGTAGAACGCGCTGAAAGATATCAGCTCAGCAGTTTGCGGGAATACTTCATAACGAAAGTCGATGTTATCGATGACGGTCCGAACCAATGACGCGTTTCCAACTTCGCGTATTCCCTGAGTAAAATTCCAGGTGGAAAATTTCGCGAGCTCCCGGAACGATGGACGCGCAATTGTTCTCCCATAGGCAAACCTAAGGTTACTCTTGTCAGTAATTTGATTAGTAACGTTCACTGCGGGTAGTATATCGTCATTTCGGAGAACCGCGTACCTCTCTTCAGGTCGCGCGTTCACATTTTCCAGAGATATGTCTGTTTTTTCATATCTCGCTCCCGCGCTGAACTTCAGTTTTTTTGTCAATTGAAGGTCTGCCATTGCATATGCTGCAGGGACCGCTTCTTTTCCGAAGTAAGTTCCTCCTCCGGTTGTAAGATCCTGTATAAAGAGCCCGTACTGAATATTATCCGATGCACCCACGAGCCCAAGGTTACTCTCATCTAAATATTCATCTATATCTCCTCTGAACGGTCTTGTTTGTCCTCCGGGTTTATATTGAATGATAGACTCGAAGAAGTTTCGCTGCTTCGTAACAAGAGACGCACCGACCTTCATGCGCGATTCAGTCAATCCTGTCTTAACTGGAACTTCGATGTTGCCCTTAACATCAATGTTATGCTCATCCATCTCCCGGAAATATCGGGTGGGAGGTACGACATTATTTGTCACTGCATCGTATGTGTAATCAGGCGCGATTCCGTTGCGTATATTTTGAAATACCTTCTGGTCAGGCTCATTCTGGTTCGAACTTGTAAATGACGTCTGCCAGTCGAAACGTATTTTTGACGCTCCGAAAACATGACCCCCTCTTATCTGGCCTGTTGATAAATTACGACCAACGTATTCCGCCTGATTCGTTTGAATAATAAAATCAGGGTCGTTACCGGAAACGACGAGGTAAGGCCCCTCAGAAAATACTGTGCTCGCATCCAGACTTCGATTATGCATCAGGTTTACGCTGAGTTTATGATTATGATTGATCTTTATCGAAGTATTAAACATTGCTCCCCAAAGGACAGACTCCATCCCACGAGACATATTTAAGTGCCGGGCAGTATCGAGCGACGCAGCAGAAACATCTCCAGGCAAAAAGTATACGCCAGCAACGCCGTCATCGTATGCGGAGTAGTTCCGCTGATAACTCATTGCCGCGATGAACCCTACTTGTTTTCCGAAGATTGTTTTCTGGTTACCTGCCGAAAATGAAAAGCTATGATTCAAAGATGGCGTGTAGTGATAGGGTTGCATCGAACTCTTGAAAGCTTTTGTCTCTTTGTCGAGGGTACGGGCCAGACCAGGATTGTCAAAGCTCACCTGAGTCACTCCGTCTTTCACCCTTCGCGGGAGTGATCTGTTCTTGTCGATAACTCCAAGACGGTGATTCGGTCCAAAATCGTCTGTCAGGACCCCACTCTGAAAGGTGGTGTTTGTGTTGTAGCCTACAGAGGCGGAAATTTGCAAGGTAAACTGGTCTGGGAACTCCTTCGTTGAGATGTCGACATAGCCTCCGCTGAAGTTCGCAGGAAGATCAGGCGAGAAGGTTTTATATACCGTAAGATTATCAATGAGATTGGAGGGAAACAGATCCATTTGCACAGAGTTTCGATTTGGATCCAGGCCAGGGATTTCCGATTTATTCAGCGACGTCTTGCTATAACGATCTCCCAGTCCACGAACATAAACATACTTTCCTCCTTCTACCGAAACACCTGTCACCCTTTTAATAGCTGCCCCCGCATCGCTGTCGCCATTCATTGAAAACTGACGCGCAGAGATTCCATCCAATACCTGGCTGGACTTTCTTTGAAGCGTTAACATGGCCGTTTCTGTATTTTTAATCGCTGTGGCGGTGACTACCACCTCATTCAAAGAGGTCGCCTCAGACTTCAGTTTTATCTCGCCTAAAACTGTGACATTGTTCCCGTCGACGTTTACGTCGCGGATCACCTGCGACTGATAGCCGAGGTAAGAAAGCTCGATCGTATAAGTACCGGCGTCAATATTATTTATTGTGAACTTACCATCGATATCTGTAACGGCGCCTTTACCTGATCCGCTAATCTGAGCAGTCGCTCCAATGAGTGCTTCGCCGGATTCGTGATCAAAGACCGACCCTCGTAAAATTCCTTCCTGCGCATAGCCAACAGTCGCCACAAAAGAAAATGACAACACAAAAATCAGTTTTATGAATTCCATTTTTGTTAATATTCTTCACAAAACTATGCAGTACAATTCTGACCAACATCGCGGAACTGTTTATGATTGGATTATAGAAATGTTACGGCATTGTTAACTTCAATAAAATGAGAAGGCGCCTTTCGACGCCTTCTCTTAGTTATGAAAGGAGCGTTACGGCAACAATCCGTATGCATCGGCAGCAGTCCATCCTTTCAACCAATTCGAAGATCCAAACGCTCCAATGTAATCGGCCGCGATGTATGTGAAACCATTCGTCGAGGCTGGAAGAGCTGTACGCTCTTTTGTCAAGGCAAGCGAGTTCGCAGTAGGAACAAGATTGAACGAAGTAGCATTGATGGTTATGCCCGGTGAATCGGTAATCACATTTCCATTTGACGCGTCCTCAAAATAGTTTTTAAGAGTGCTCAGGTTGTTAGCGATTCCGTCAAAGGTATTATCAGCCACGTTAGTCCAGATATTATTCTTGAAGACGAGATCTCCTGATGTTAATCGATCACGACTGTTATTCCCGGACGTGCCTCCTACATCAGTGATGTTTACGCCTCCGCCAAATCCCATCATAATACTGTTGTGAATCAATCCACCGGAGTTCTCCGTGAAGTACATAACATTGTTATCCGTTGTGTTTGGCGTTCCAGAAGCTGCCGAACCCACCAGAGTAAGATTGAATATCTGAGGACGGGAGAATATCGCAGCATTAAGGTTTCCACTGTGCGCGCCGTCGCTTTCAAATCCACGATTCGATGGGTCAAATCCCTGCTCCTGGACGGCTACCCAAAACTGGTTTTCTCCTCTCCATCCGAAATCCCAATCGAAGGCGTCATCCTGATTATAGATCGACGCGAGGTAAGAGCTGTTCACTGTTCCGCCAAACCATTCAAATCCATCATCATCATTTCCAAACACTTCAATGTGATGGATCTTCGTTCCCGAGCCTACGCCTCCAAGCGTAAGACCATTCAGCTCATTTCCCGCTCCGATGTTAGTGCCACCGTGGCGAATGGATATGTAACTCAACTCTCCACCGTTATGTGCGTTGTCCTGCGCCCAAACTTTTCCTGTCACTGCCTCCGTACCCACACCGTATTGAGAGCGGTATTCTGTGTCTGTTGCAGGAATCCCTTCGATGGCAGTCTGACCGTTAGCGTGATTGATGAAAGCATTTCCGAGTATCACAACTCCTCCCCATAATCCGCGCTGATTTTTCGGCAGATCCGAGATGCTTCCGAGATCATCGTCTACCGAGGTAAAGATTATCGGCTTCTCCGGTGTTCCGTTTGCAATAAGTTTTCCACCGCGAGCAACGATAAGCGCGGTAGCAGCCTCAGCCTGTCCCGAAGTCGCTTTGATGACTGTACCCGGCTCAATCGTGAGAGTCTGTCCGTCCATTATATAAATCTTTCCGGAAAGCACATATGTATTCCTCGCTTTCCAGGTTGTGGTTCCTACACCGGTCAATGACTCTGATACCTGGATGGTTTGTGCGGGTTCCGACGAGACCGTCACAACTGCTGGACTATTAGTCGTCGCAGTCTCGTTCTTATTATCAATGACTGTAAAGGTGATCTCATACTCTTCGCCTTCCAATGCATCAGATGGCACCGTGAAATCATAAACCGCTACGCCGGAAGACTGATTCGCGAGCGTCCCTGTCACATCGATGGCTTCACCACCGTCAACGGAAGCGGTGACTGTCCTGATTCCGGCATCAGCAATTACCGAAGCCTTTACTTCAACTTCCATTCCTGCGCGCTGCTCGAGTGATGGATCCACAATCTGAATTGACGGAAGGTCAAAGTCTTCAGGATCATCATCATCGCAGGAAGAGAGTGTGCAGATCGCAACAATCATTACGATCACAGCGCGGTAAGAAATGTGTTTTGTGAAATTCAGTTTTTTCATTTTCTATTCACTTTGTTCTGAGCCAAAGGTGAACATCCAATGTTACCCCAAGCCAAATGCGGCTTTATGAAATTGTTAAGAGTGACTGAACCCTGTCTTAGAATGGATATGAATGAAATAAAAAAACCCCGGCATTCGCCGGGGCCCTCTCAAGTGCAAGCAGAGAGTGAGATCTTATTTATTATTTGAAGTCAACAGTAGGTGCATCCTGAGCCTGCGCTGAAGCAGCAAACTGTTGCTTCTGCGGGAAGTCTGCGCCACTGCCCGACAAACTTAATGCAAATCGGGTCATGAATCCACGGATGTGTGTATTGTATCCCTGAACTTCTTCATTGTAACGTTGACGCGCTACGTTTATTCTATTTTCAGTTCCTTCAAGTTGAGCCTGAAGATCCTGAAAATTTTCCGTTGAGCGAATTTGCGGATATGCTTCAAAGGCAAGGTTGATTGCGGTGTTGATCTTGCGTCCGGCTATTTCGAGATCCTCCGGTGTTTGTGCGCCAACAATTCCTGCGCGAGCCTGAGTCACCTCAGTAAGAATTGCTCTTTCATTCTCCGCCGCACCTTTTACAGTAGCGACAAGGTTTGGAATCAAATCCGCCCTGCGTTGATAAGTAGCCTGCACATCACCAAATGCACGGTTTACTTTCTCCTGGCGTTCAACAGCAGTATTGTATGCGCCTTTGACCCAGAAGAATCCTATCAGGAACAGGACTGCAACGACTCCAAGAATGACTAATCCTTTACTCATATTGTTTATTTTATTTTGTCACAATTTAGCGAAAATGGTGCAAACTCGTCTTGTCATATTATTTGTCATGCTCCTTGGCCTGGCCGCCTGCAAAATCGACCGAAGAAACACCATTGACCGTGACAGGATTACCTTTCGCTACACCGAAGACGCTCTCCTCTTCTTTAAGAATGTAAGACAAATCTACTATGATTTTCATGATCTTCCCGCCGCACGATGGTACGCCTACCGATACAGTGACCGCAGAATTGATCCACAAAAGCCGGTTCTCACTCCGGTAATCGTCATCGACTGGGTCAAAAATGAGGCTTACATACTCGTCGAAACAAATGAATTTTTTGAGAAGGAATCCAGTCTGAAGATTGTTGAAACAACGGCGAAAGGAACAAGGTATAGTTACTCACTCTCGGAACGCGGAAGAGAAAACATGATCGAGTTTTCGACGAAGATTTACGAAGGCATTATGGACGAAAACAAGATTGAGATTGTCATTGGCGACACGCCGTATGATCTGTTCTCCGACGAAACAGACCGGGACCACTTCCGTGTGGTGATGGCCGACTACTATCGTCTTACCCGCGTATTTTAGTTGTTCATACAGCTTAGACGCCCTCTGTCATTCTTTCGGCGCTGTCCGCGATTCTCAACTGTTCGATGAAATCATCCAGATCGCCATTCATTACGGCGGGAAGATTATAAACCGTATGGCCAATCCGGTGATCGGTGACACGACTTTGAGGGTAATTGTATGTTCTGATTTTTTCAGAACGGTCTCCGCTTCTTACGAGAGAACGTCGCGCAGCGCCAAGCTCATTTTGCTGTTTTTCAACCTCCATTTCGTAGAGCTTTGTCTTTAGCATTTGAAGTGCGCGCTCCCTGTTACCATGTTGTGACCTCTCCACCTGACATGTGATCACAATACCCGTGGGCTTGTGTGTCATTTGAACTTTGGTTTCCACCTTGTTCACGTTCTGCCCGCCCGCTCCACTTGACCGGGCGGTCTGAACTTCCAGGTCAGCAGGGTTGATCTCCACCGCCTCCACTTCATCCACTTCAGGCAAAGCCACTACCGACGCAGCCGATGTGTGCACGCGACCTTGTTGCTCCGTTGCCGGAACCCGCTGAACACGATGCACTCCAGACTCAAACTTGAAAAGCGCATACGCGCCTTCACCGCTGACACTGCTGATCACTTCTTTATATCCACCCGCTGTTCCCTCTGTGACGTCAAGCACAGACATTTTCAATCCTTTGCGATCACAAAACCGCTGATACATTCTCCATAGGTCACCCGCGAAAATTGCGGCCTCATCACCACCGGTACCAGCACGGATCTCAAGAAGGACATTCTTGTCGTCGTTGGGATCTTTTGGAATCAGAAGCTCCTTCAGCTCTCCCTCGAGTTTTTCGATCTTTGGCTCAAGCTCATCAATCTCGAGTTTTGCCAGCTCACGCATTTCCTCCTCTTTTTCTTTTGCCAAGACATCTTTGGCCTGCTTCAAATGACCCTGTGCTTCAGTGAACTGCCGGTACTTGCCGACTATCTTTTCCAGGTCTTTGTATTCTTTACTGAGCTGGGAAAACTTCTTGATGTCGCTCACCGTGTCAGGCTGCGCCAGCAACTGTCCAACTTCTTCGAATCGAAGCTTAATTTCCTCGAGTTTTTCAATCATATGCTAAAATCGCCGCGCAAGTTACAAATTAGATGTGAGACGAAAACCGGCAATCCCACAACGTTTGGAGATTTAGCGGGGTCAGATTACTTTTCCGCATGAAAAAAACCTCGTTTGCTCTATTGATCCTCTTCTGCATGGCTTGTGGCGGAAACCTGTCCGATGAGCAGCGCAAGAAACTGCGAGATGGGATGGAGCAGCAGAAAATAGTCCGCGTTACTGAATCGGAGATCCTCGCCGCATCCCTTGATAAAGGCCAGGAAGTAATGACGGCTATTGGCAAAAGGAAATTCAGTCCGCTTCTGGCCGACTCCCTCGAGAAAGCGTACGGTGTTAAAGTCCGCTTCGCTGTTCCCGGCGCTGCCAATGCGCATGCGATCGAACAGGAACTTGTCGAAGCCTACATTACCGGGATTGTCACTGGCGCCGCAGACGAGAATCTTCAAAAGGTGTACACGGATTCGGATAAAACTGCCTTTGACTCCGTCCTGTATTCAAAGCCTGCGGTCAATATCGTTCCAGATGGATCTGAGATTCTTGAAGGTGTCTGGAATATTTACATGCCCAAAAAACAGATTGTCCTCGAAATCAGCAAAACAAAATAAGATCATGCGCATTCAACTTCCCGTACTCTCCATTGCATTTTCGTTTCTCCTGTTCATTGATGGCAACAGCCAGAGCAGGGAAAAACTTGACACAGCGATCGTGTCGAAGCTGAAGAGCGAAGGGATGAACAACTCCCGCGTGATGGAAGTGCTGGAGAACATCACTGATCTAAATGGCCCGCGCCTTACCAATTCTCCCGGTTACAAGAAGGCGGCGAACTATGCCTCAAACACTTTGCAATCCTGGGGAATGGCAAATGTCCACTTTGATAAGTGGGACGAGGCTTTCGGAAAGGGATGGCAGCTGAAACGATTTTCAATGCAGGTTACGGAGCCGGTAGTCTATCCGTTGATTGCGTTTCCTAAAGCGTGGTCACCAGGACTGAAAGGCAATGTTCGCGCAGAAGTTGTCTATCTGGATGTGATGAAAGAAGAGGACCTGAAAAAATATGCGGGTAAACTCAAAGGAAAGATTGTGCTGTTTAATCTTCCTGTTCCGGTTAAGCTTGGATTTCAGCCTGAAGCCTCCCGCCTTTCCGACTCTCTGTTGTTGACACTGGCGAATGCGCAGGCAAGCGAATCATTCATGGGTCGACGTCTTCCGGCCGGTGGAGAACCCCAACGGTTTGCCTATGCGAAGTGGGACTTTTGCCAGAAAGAAGGAGTGCTCGCGGTAGTGGAAGGAAGCCCGGGAGCAAGATCTAAAGATGGTACAGTGATGGTTTCCGCGGCGACCGTTCCGTACCCTGTCGAGGTTCCGTATGCTCAACGTGCTAGCGCCTACAGCAATAACGCGCCTAAAATTCTGCCGCAGATTGTTGTTGCTGCAGAGCAATACAACAGGATGGTCCGTCAGGCGAAATCCGGCGCGAAGGTTACAGTCGATATTGTAATGGAAACAGAGTTCTTTCCTGAAGAACCGGGATTCAACATTATCGCGGAAATTCCAGGTACTGATTTGCGCGACGAAGTGGTGATGATCGGTGCACATTTTGACTCCTGGCACTCAGGCACAGGGACAACCGACAACGGAGTGGGTACTGCTGTGATGATGGAGGCAATGCGATTGATCAAAAGTCTCGGCATTAGCCCAAGAAGAACGATCCGCCTGGCACTTTGGGGAGGAGAGGAGCAAGGCCTGCTGGGTTCAAGAAACTACGTGAAGAGAAAATACGGCGTCCGCCTCGACAAAGCATATCCTTATGATTCTCTTCAATTGACTCCTGAAGCAGAAAAATTCTCTGTTTACTTCAATATGGACAATGGAAACGGAAAATACCGGGGGATCTATGCGCAGGGGAATGAGCAGGCTGCGATCGTCTTCCGCCAATGGATGTGGCCTTTCGCGAAAACAGGAACATCAACCGTCACACTAAGAAATACCTCTGGTACTGACCACCTTTCCTTCGATGCGCTGAACCTTCCTGCATTTCAGTTCATTCAGGATCCGCTTGAATATGGATCAAGGACCTGGCACACTAACATGGATGTGTTCGATAAAGCTTCGGCAGAAGATCTGAAACACAACGCAGTGGTTACTGCATTATTCGCGTGGCAGGCTGCGAATCGCGATGAGCGAATCCCGAGGAAATAAGCTATTTGATTTTAACTGCCTTGTAACGCCAGCAGTCTTCGAGATGATCATTGACGAGACCGCAGGCTTGCATATGAGCATACATGACGGTGCTGCCAACGAACTTAAATCCACGGCTGATCAAATCCTTACTCAACGCATCTGATTCTTTGGTCGTGGCGGGCACGTCTTTCAAAGTTTTTCTCTTCCCCTGAATAGGTTTCCCGTTAACAAAACGCCATATATACTGATCGAAACTCCCGAACTCCTCCTGGACCTTCAGGAAGCACCTGGCGTTGTTCACCGCGGCGTTCACTTTTAAACGATTCCTGATGATACTCGCATCCGTGAGAATCTTTTCGATTCGGGCCTCAGTGAATCGGGAAACTTTTACCGGATCAAAATCTGCAAATACACGTCGGTATGCTTCGCGCTTCTTCAACACTGTGGCCCAACTAAGCCCCGCCTGCGCTCCCTCGAGGATGAGAAATTCGAAATGCACACGATCATCGTGAACCGGCACGCCCCATTCTTCATCGTGATAACGGACATACTGGTCGAACTTCAAACACCACGGACACCGATATTTTTCCCTGGCCGCCACTTCAACTTTAGATTTTGTCTAATGCACTCTGAATGTCACCGATAAGATCTTCCGTTTCTTCCACGCCGACAGAAAGCCGGAGAAGATTGTCAGTCACCCCAATCGCAGCCCTGTCTTTCGCCGACATCTTGAGATGGGAAGTCTGATAAGGGGCCGTGATGGTCGATTCAACACCGCCCAGACTAATTGCTCTTTGAATGAGTTCCAACTGGTGCGTAAACTTCTCTGCATCTCCTTTTACTTCGAAGGAAAGCATTCCTCCGAAGCCCCCCGGCATTTGTGCCTTGGCGATTGAATGGTCCGGATGCGTTGAAAGTCCCGGGTAATATACCTTTCCAATTCTTTTATCGTTGCTCAAAAACTCTGCGATGGCCATAGCATTTTTATTTTGCTGGCGAACGCGCAATACAATTGTCTTTAAGCTACGCTCCACTAACCAGGCCGTCTGAGGATCCAGCGATCCACCATAGTTGACAGAACGTTCGCGAATCTTTTGCATATGTTGAGCCGACGATAAGGCAGCGCCACAACATATGTCACTGTGGCCCCCAATGTATTTCGTTCCACTGTGCGTGACGATGTCAATCCCGAGGTCAAGAGGATTTTGATTCACCGGACTCGCAAAGGTATTGTCAATGATTGAAATCAATCCGTGCTTACGTGCAATGGCAGCAACTGCTGCGATGTCCGTAATCTTTAAGGTTGGATTCGACGGCGTTTCAATATATATCATCCGGGTATTCGGACGAATAGCGTTTTCAAATTCCTCCGGGTGCGATCCATTAACGAAGGTGTATTCCATTCCGTGTCTCGGAAATTCCTGAAGCACTGCGTGATGAGTTCCTCCGTAAAGATCGTTCTGAAAGATTGCGTGATCCCCATGCTTCATCACGGCAAAGATCGAGGTCATTATCGCAGCCATTCCTGAACTGAAGATCATCCCCTCCTCGGCATTCTCAAGGGCGCAAAGCTTCTTCGCCACCCCAACCTGATTCGGAGTATTGAAGTATCGCGGGTAGAGCGTCGTACTTCCTTCCTTATAGTCATAAGCGGAAGAAGGATAAATAGGTGTGGTCACTCCATTGAACTCCGGATCGCCGGGAGATCCTGCGTGTACACTCTGCGTCAGCTTGGATAACTTTTTATTTTGCATGGTATGGATTCTGCCATTTGTTATCAAATATACTCCTGGGTTAATGGTGGCAAAACCCGGAAGAATTTTTTATTTCTCTCGAGTAACGACATCCCCCGTTAGTGATGTTTAGATGCCACATTTCAGTATTTTGAAGCCTTAAATCTGTCGGGTATGGCCAGCTAACACAAATCATCGAAGAATGAAATTTCTCATTAGCATCGTTGTGCTCGACTGGATCATTCGGATCTCTCTTGTCGCGAATTTATTCACCGCAATCCTGCTATTCATACGATGGAAAGTTCTGCGCCCTGAATATCGATGGTTCTCCGGCATCCTTGTATGCCGCTTCTTTACAATACTTGTCTCGGAGCTATTTTACCTGAACCATATCAATCCTAACTATGGAGGTTCCGTTTACTATATAATCGTTATCATATTCTTCGCAGGTTTCTTTGTCCATGCCTCTGCCTTTAGCAAAAAGAACAAGACCATTTTGTATGGGGTCGCAGGAGCACACATGATATTTTCCCTCGCCAATCTTTTATTCATTCAAAAGGAAACCATAAACAGTTATAGCTCTATTTCTCTCGCTATTATCATCGTCACGTTGTGTCTTGTGTTTTATTATAAGTTATTAAAGGATCTTCCAACGCAGGACCTACTCACCTGGCCATCTTTCTGGCTTGTCACCGCGGAGTTCATAGTGATCTCCGGTCAGGTGTTAATGGAAAGTTTCACTCATCTTTTGATCAATATTTTCAATGATAATCTCATCATACTTTGGGTATTTCATCATGGCCTCGGCCACGTTGGACAAATAATCGCCCTTTATGCCGTATGGCTAATCTACAAAAACTCCAAATCGATGGCTTTTCAGTAAAATCATTTCTCTGTTTCTTTGACTGGTGACTTCCTGAAGTACAAATTTGTATTGACCTTTAAACCCGTCCGATGGACAAGGCTCAGCCGGAAGTTGCTCAAATCTATCTCGTTATTGGTGTGGCCGTCGTGGCCATGCTCTTAATGGCTGGTGCTATTATCCTTTTTGTCTTATTCTACCAAAAGCGGATGGCCCAGGAAAAATTGCAACGTCAACAGATGGAGCTGGATCATCAGAAAAAAATGCTTGAAGCAATACTTGAGTCGCAGGAGAATGAACGAAGAAGGGTTGCCGGTGACCTTCATGATTCCATCGGTGCGATGTTGTCCACAATCCGTGTGAGCTTACTTACCTATGCAAAGAAAACTCCATCCGGTGAGCAGGGGATTCTGGAAAGCAAGAAAATGCTTGACGATACGATTGACTCGGTGAGGAAGATCAGCCGTGATTTAATGCCAGGAACGCTGGAGAAGTTTGGCCTGTCACAGGCTGTGAACGAAATGTGTGAACGGTTTCAAACAACGACCGGGCTACCTATCGCATTCGAAGAAATTGGTGAAACTCTTCCGCTTGGAAAAACAAGGGAGCTGATGATCTTTCGTATAATCCAGGAGTTGCTCAATAATGCACTGAAGCATGCCGAAGCGACTGCAATCAAGATCGTGTTCGTCAATGGGGATCAACTGGAGGTTGTCGTGGAAGATAACGGAAAAGGGTTCAACGCGGAAGAACACAAGTTCGACAGAACACCCGGTAAAGGCCTTGGTTTATTTAATATTGAAAACCGCGCGCGACTTGCAGGAGCAATTGTTGAATTCCTTGTTCCGCCGACTCAAGGCAGTAAAATAATTATCAAAGTTCCTTATGAAAAAATTTAGGGTTTACATTGCTGATGATCACACGCTCTTTCGCAAAGCAATGGTGAACTTGCTGAGCTCCTTCCAGCGCGTCCAGGAAGTAAGAGATGCCGAAAACGGCAAAGAGCTTCTTGCGCTCATTCGTCTAGAAAAGCCTGATGTCGCTATCATCGATTTGCAGATGCCTGTCATGGACGGAGCTGAAACCTGCGAAAATATCATTGCCAAATACCCCGATGTCAAGATCATCATCCTCACAATGCATGACAGTGAAAAATTTGTCCTGCACATGATGGAAGCTGGTGTCCATGCTTTTCTTCTGAAGAACACCGAGCCCGATGAGCTCGAAAAAGCAATTTATTCTGTTGCCGAAAAAGATTTTTATCATAACGATCTTGTCGCCGCTGTCCTTCGAAAAAACGTAAAAGAAAAAAAATCTGGTCAACGACCCGTCTTCCGCCAGACGGAACTTACTGACCGCGAGAAAGAGATACTCGTTCTCACATGTCAGGAACTCACCATTCGCGAGATCGGCCACAAACTTTCTTTGAGTGAAAATACCGTGAGAAATCACCGCGTGAACATGATGGAAAAGATCGGAGTAAATAACACGGTAGGGCTAGTGAAATATGCTTATGAGCTTGGACTCATAAACTGACAGCTTCCGGCGGTTGGTATAAAAGTACCAATTTGATAGTACTTTTATACTACTCGTGTTTATTGCCGCTTCCTCAAATTCAGCCCAAAACACTTCCATTCGCATTTCCCGGCAAAGAAAGATTACCAATACCCACTTCCCGGGATATCATTCCAAAAATGCGGTCGTCTCTTTTTGCCGAACTTTCCCCAAAGCCGACAACGAAAAATCGCTTTCGAAGGAAAGATGAAGATACTTGTGGTTCACAGGCAGAAAGAAACCGTTGACTCAATTAAGTCAGTACTTAGCGGATGCATTCCCGTTGTGCGCTACACCGAAACTGGTTTGGATGGGCTCCTAACCTCGCGAATCGAACATTTCGATCTGATAATCTGCGGTACAGACCTGCCTGTGGTCACAGGCTTTGAACTGGTAAGGTCTATTCGCACTCACTCGATAAACAGATCCACTCCTGTTATCTTTCTTGCCGATGAAATCGACGCAAAGACCGAACATCTGGGCAATGCACTTGGTGTAATCGGAATGATCGTCAAAGATGATGTGACCTTAAAACTTGCTGACATCGTAAGCGAAAACGTAAAGACCGCTTCTGCGCGAATCCACTGACATTGACCTATAACTATTTAACCGTTGGCCTCTAGAAAATTACCCGTGTAACAGCGGGTTTTTTTATTGCCTTAATCTCTTCCCTCCTCCTTCATTTCGATCTCTGCTTAGATCCGAAAACATGCTGTTGAAGATTGAAAGAATAAGACTGAATGCCAACGCCCACCAGAACCCACGAACTTCGAATCCGGGAACGAGAAAATCAACAAGCATGATGATGATCGCATTGATGACAAGCAGAAAAAGCCCGAGAGTAAGTATCGTTACCGGGATGGTGAGAATGATGAGCACTGGCTTCACAACAGCATTTGCAATACTCAACGCTGCCGCAACCAGAAGAGCATAGCCGAAATGCCGCACATCCACGCCTGGCAATAGATAGGCAGTAAGTAGAACGGCCAGCCCGGACAACAAAAACCTCAATATTTCTTTCATTTAGGCGTCTGAAATTTTGCTCTAAGTACTTCTTTTAAGTGAAGAACTCAAACTCTAAATTTCGACCATGTACGCCATTGTTGATATCGAGACGACGGGAGGATACGCAGCCAATCACCGGATCACTGAGATCGCTGTGTACCATCATGATGGTGTACAAATCAGGGAGTCATTCAGCTCCCTTGTGAACCCTGGTCGGAATATCCCTTACTATATCACAGGTCTCACTGGTATCTCAACGGAGATGGTACTGGACGCACCCACCTTTGAAGAGATCGCCGATGAGCTGTTCAAGATTCTCGACGGAAAAGTATTTGTCGCCCACAACGCCCACTTCGATTACAGTTTCTTAAAGAAGGAATTTGAATCCGTTGGAATAAACTGGCAATCGAAAAAACTCTGTACAGTCCGTCTCAGCAGGAAGATAATCCCAGGACTTCGTTCCTACAGTCTTGGAAGCCTTTCTGAAAGCCTGGGCATCGCCATCACAAATCGACACCGCGCCGGCGGCGACGCTTCAGCTACAGTGAAAATTTTTGATCAGCTTCTGAGTCGCGATAAGGATGGACACATCGCCAAAGCGCTAAAACGTAATTCAGGAGAAACCATTCTTCCTCCGAATCTACGCAAGGAGGATTTTGTCAATCTTCCCGCGAAAGCCGGTGTATATTATTTCCACAACGCGAGAGGGCAAGTAATTTATGTCGGCAAAGCCATCAACATCAAAAAGCGTATCGCCGGACATTTTGCAGGCGACGCACGCGAATGGAGCCGTTCAAAAATTCGTAACGAGATCCATCGCATCAGCTACGAACTTACAGGGAATGAATTAATCGCACTCATCCTTGAATCACAGGAAATTCGTCGGCTGTGGCCGAAGTATAATCAAGCTCAGAAGCAGCGTCTTGAAGAATGGGGTATCTATAGCTATGAAGACCGGAATGGATATCTGCGATATTCTGTGAACACTGTAACCCGCGGATCGCGTCCGCTAATACGATTCTCGACAAAAGGAGACGCGTGGAACTTTCTATGGACCAAAGTTCGCGAATTTGATCTCTGCCCGAAGCTTTGCGGATTGCAGATAGCCAAAGGGTTGTGCTTCAACTATCAGACTGGCGAATGCCACGGCGCATGTCTTTGCCTTGAATCCATCGCGAAGTATAATGAGCGGGCTATGAAGGCCACCGCGTCATTCTTTGTGAAAGGGAACTCCGCCGCAATCATCGGAAAAGGCAGGAGCGCCGATGAGCAATCTTTGATCCTCGTTGACAAAGGAAACTACTTTGGATTTGGGTTCTTTCAGAAAGACGCCGCGATTACAGATTTCGAATCTGCCCGTTTGTATGTCCGGTCCAGTGTGGAGACTCCAACTGTTCAGAACCTCATCAACTCGTACATGACTAATCCTCGCGGGAGCGAAGTAAAGATCTTCGCTTAATTTCTGGAACGCCCTTTTATTCCGGGATACAACGAGGGAACATCTTCACTGATGAAAGACTCTTTTGAATCAATGTCCATCATCGAGAGTTGTCCCGACCATCCTGCTCCTGTATCCATCAACCATACCTCGCAAGCTTTTATTGGTCTCCCGTAAGATGTGGGAGTATGGCCGACGTAAATCTCATCGAAAGAGCTTAGCTTCATCTGTTCACCTTTTACAAAATGATTCAGCGCTTTGCGAACCATCGATCGGTCCCACAGAAAAATGGCTTCAGACTGTTTCTCCAGGCTTACTGACGGATCAATACCCGCGTGCACAAATAGTTTGTTCTCCTGCAGATAATAGGGAACTGCCTTCTCAAAAAATTGAATATGCTCCACGGGCGCCGGATGACCAGCATAGGAATGAATTGAAGCTTCTCCGCCCTGTACATACCAGATGTTCTCAATATCGCCGGTCTTCATCCACCGCAGCAACCACAAGTCGTGATTGCCAAATACGTATATCAGATTCTTAATACGAAGCAGCTCATCCACACAGCGCTTTGTCTCCGGCCATCCGTCGCAAATGTCTCCCAGACAGATCAGTGTATCGTTATCCCTCTGAAATCCTGATCGCTCAAAGCATTGGATCAGCGCACGATAAGCGCCGTGAACATCGCCCAGAACAAAAGTTCTTCCCATATACCTTTAAACTTGTGGATTTAACTTTCCATCCCAAATCATCCCTCGAAATGCTAATAATTGCGTTATTTTTGGCTCCGTCTTAAAAGGATTGAAATGGATACAACAATCGTTGAAAAACACGAGGAACACCAGCAAAAGATCAGTCAAGTAATCAGGGAGGTTGGGAAGGTTGTCGTCGGACAGGAATACATGATCCACCGACTTCTGGCCGGCTTGTTTACTAATGGTCATATTCTTCTTGAAGGGGTTCCCGGTCTTGCAAAGACTCTTACAGTAAGCACGCTTGCCCAGGTACTCCATCTGGATTTTCAACGCATCCAATTCACTCCTGACCTGCTGCCTGCCGACCTGGTCGGAACCATGATCTACAACCAGAAGGACGGCAAATTTGAAGTAAAGAAGGGGCCGATCTTCGCGAATATTATCCTGGCTGATGAGATCAACCGTTCTCCGGCGAAAGTACAATCAGCTTTGCTTGAGGCGATGCAGGAGAAACAGGTGACCATCGGAGAAACTACTTTCAGCCTCGATCGTCCTTTCCTTGTACTTGCAACCCAAAACCCCGTTGACCAGGAGGGAACTTACTCTCTTCCTGAAGCGCAAGTAGATCGTTTTATGATGAAAGTGTTCGTCGACTATCCTACTAAGGAGCAGGAGCTCGAAGTGATGCGAAGAATCTCCAACATGCAATTCGATTTCAAAGTCAATACACTGCTGACAAAAGAGGATATATTTTCAATTCGCGAACGAATCAATAAAGTAACGATCACCGAGTCTCTCGAACGTTACATTATCGAACTCGTATATGCGACCCGCAAACCACTGGAGTATAAGTTGAATGACCTTGCTCCGTATATTCAGTTCGGTGCGTCCCCACGCGCAAGCATCAATTTGAACCTTGCCTCAAAAGCGATTGCGTACATGAATGGGCGCGACTATGTTCTTCCAGAGGATATTAAGGACGTCGCGCTGGATGTCATGAACCACCGGATCATTCTGAATTATGAAGCGGAAGCTGATAACGTCAAGACCAAAGACGTGATCAAGGCCCTCCTCTCCAAAGTGCCCATCGCAAAGTAAACGCTTCGGTAAATTCAAAAAAATAGATCCGTCTCACTACGACGGGAAATGAGATTGAAGGACTGTAGTGAGCCGAACGAGGCGCATCATCGTGATACCTTTATGCAAGTCCTTGATTCTGCGGGACGGGAATCGTTATCTTGCGACTATATGAAAAAGGTTCCCTCACTATCAATGTCCGACATCTTCAAAAGAGGGCATGAATTCTATCTTCCACATCTTTCTGTCGACTGTGTAATTTTTGGCTTTCATGACGATGAGCTTAAGGTGCTCCTCCTTGAATGGAAGGATACAAAACGATGGTGTCTTCCAGGAGGATTCATTCAGCGAACCGAACATATTGACGATGCTGCTGTGAGGATTCTGAAAAGCAGGACAGGCATGGACAAGATCTATCTTCGTCAGTTCTACTCATTTGGTGATCCCAACCGCGATCGCAAGAAACATGGCATCAAGGCGCCCAGAGGAGTAGGGAAGAGCTGGCTGATGGATCGCTTCATCACAGTGGGATACTGGGCGATCGTAGAATTTTCGAAAGTGGTTCCGGCTCCTGATGAGTTCTCTCTCTCGTGCACCTGGTTTGACATCAATGAGATTCCTGATCTGATCCTGGACCACAACGAGATTATCGAGAAAGCGCTTTCGTCGCTCAGGCAGCATCTAAATGATTATCCTATCGGAAAAGATCTTCTTCCCGAAAAATTCACAATGCCTGCGTTGCAGCGTCTGTATGAAACCATCCTTGACAAGGAACTTGATCGCCGAAACTTTCAAAAGAAAATTTTATCGCTCGGCGTCCTTGATAAGCTTAAGGAAAGAAAGACCGGTGGCGCTCATAAAGCTCCATTCCTTTACCGGTTCAATCAAAAGAAATATGAAGCAGCCCTGCGACAGGGATTAAAATTTGGACTATAAAAAAAGCCCCTTTTTCAAGGGGCTTTTTTGTGAGGTTCTATACTTACTATAGCGAGCGTTTCACTTCGCGTTGTTCGTAGCTTTCAATTACATCGCCTTCGTTGATGTCATTAAATCCGTCGATACCAATACCGCAATCAAATCCTGATTTCACTTCGCTCGAGTCATCTTTATGCCTCTTCAGTG
>JAEYXN010000060.1 GCA_023431285.1 Bacteroidota bacterium | reverse complement strand
GATTGAAAGTCCACCCTATAAGACTGGCAAGCTTCTGCCGAAGGAAGTAGAGTTATCAAAGCGACTGGGAATTTCACGCAATACAATACGTCAGGCCACGAATAAGCTGGTCCATGAGAATCTGCTGATCCGCAAGAAAGGCGTTGGCACACGTGTGCAGAACAACCCTGTCTCTACGCGGCTGAACAACTGGTTAAGCTTCAGCGAGGAGATGCATAACAAAGGCGTCGAGTTCATTAATTACGATATTAAAGTAAGTTGGACCGATGCGGATGCTGAAGTAGCACAATTTCTTGCCATTGAAGAAGGAAAGAAAGTGTTGAAGATGGAGCGCCTTCGCGGGGTTTCAAAAGGTCCATTTGTATACTTCATTTCTTATTTCCATCCCAGGATCGGCATGACCGGCAAAGAAGATTTCTCAAGGCATCTTTACGAAATCATGGAGCAGGAGTACGACACGATAGCGAGTATTTCGAGGGAAAAAATTAGTGCGATAGCGGCTGCATCGGAGATCGCGAAGAAGCTTAAACTGAAGAAGGGAGAGCCGGTGCTCCTGAGAAGGCGTGTGGTCTGTGATCCCGGTGACCGTCCCATCGAGTATAATATCGGATACTATCGCGGTGATAGCTTCACCTACGAAATCGACATCAAGCGGTAGGTCTTTTCATATTCTTCCTTACTGATGTATATCCATCTAAGAGAGGGCTCAGTCTAACGGTCGGTCAAGAGTGTAAAATTTCTTTGCGTCGTTGTCTGAAATAAACCCAACTGTATTTTCCTAAATATTTCAACGGTGCTCATCAAGGATGTTATATATGTGAGAACGTATGTGTTGCCCCAGCCATACCGTTGTCGTTGCTGCCAGCAATACCAGTGAATCTGAGTTATTATATAAGAAATGTTATTCTCAGTTTTTAGGTCTGACTTCTCATGCGGGCAGTAGGTGATTTCTGAAATACATGCACCCTCTAAGTGGTCAAAAGCAAAAAACTTATTAAGTTCGTTCCCCCTGACCAGACACACGGTTTGCTTTAGTATCAAGCACTCTTGATACTGCCATGAAGATTTCGGACAAACCAAACCCTGCCTGACCGTTATGAGATCTCTCAACAGCATCATCGTGAAATTATCTGTCCCGGAGGTGGAAAGTTTTCGCGCTTTCCTCAAGGGTCAGAGTAGATGTCGCGGAAGAAAAAAGCTCGACCTTCTTGATCAGATTCTGAGTGGAAAATCTGATGAGGCACTAATCAACGCCGAATCCGTCTCGCGTCAGTCAGTATACCAACTGAAGAAGCGGCTCCAGGATGATCTGTATTCCTTTCTCGTACTGCAGGAACAGGAGGGCAAGGCTACTGATCCACTCTTTATCGAAATGGATTGTCACAAGAAGTTGTATTGCTTCAAGATTCTCTTCGACAAAGGTATTCACGATCATGCGGCTCAAATTCTCGAAGAGGTCATTGATATTGCCAATCAGCATAACATCGATAGTGTCTACCTTGAAGCGGTCAATATCAGAAATGCTTGCTTTGTCTCTGCGCCAGTCTCGTTGAAAAAGAATGCTCCAATCAATAGCCGCATTAAGAAGCTGAGGAACACGCTGGGATGTGGTTTGTACATCAACCATTATATTACGGAGACGGAAAAGGCATTACTTGATCCGGAGAATGTCTTTCGGGAAAGACTGATTGCACGGTTTGCTAATTTTGAGTTGACCAGGAGCGGAAATATTATTGATCAACTCGCCCTTGTCAACCAATTGTTTTTGAAGCATGACTACGGTCTTGTCGTAACCAGGCTGACTGATCTGCTGAATCAACCCTCGGTGCAGACTGAAGATCCAAGAATCATTGGTTTGATCCATATTGAAATAACTAAGGCTTACGTTTGCCTTTCGCGTCTTGATCTCGCTTCTGATCATCTTCAGTCTGCGCAGCTGTTTCTGTCCGGCGCTGAATCTTTCGTGATTGTGTTTGCTCAACTTCGTTTTATCATTTGTCTTCGGGAGGATTTGTTTGTCAAGGCGGGAGAGATATGCGATGAGATTTCACTGCGAAGGGCAATCAGCGGAAATGAACTGCGCAAGGGAAGATGGGCCATGAATGCATTGTGTCTATACCTGGCTCAGGGAGGATACAGGGAAGTGATCAAGCGTATCAATGGCTACGCGATGTCAATACTTAAAAGCAGGAAGTGGTTGTGTACGATGCGTGCATTAGAATTGATCTGCATATATCAGCTTGGCGATCATGATTGGTTACAATATAAAATTGAGAACTTCAGGAAGTCCTTCGGTACGACATCTGATTCTTCTCTGTTGCGCGTGGCAGGTATGGTAGGCCTGCTTCGGCAGCAAGTCACCGATTCACTTTCACACTCTCAGATGATCCGCCTTGTAGTTGATTTCGAAAGTTGTCATTCATGGGATCCGCTTGGTATGGAAGTGATCAACCTCGCTGCCTTCTGCGTGCCACGCATGGTTCAAATCCGCGTTGGCAATTCACCCCTGGAAAGTAAGGGTGATAAGTTGCGTGTAGCCCAGTGGTAATCATTCGCAGATGTCAGTTTTTTCTTCCTCTTATTAGAAAGATATCTTGTAGATCAATCAGTTAGCTAGTCGCGGATGATCCAGAAGACCTTTACATCCAGTTTAAATCATCCATTGATTACCGCGGAATAAATTTCAATTTATCGCCCTGTTGAAAGACTGGCGTCGTTCTAATTGATTGGCTAAACGCCAATCATAGACAGTCTGGAATTCAATCAACAGAGCAAATAATGTGAAGAACCACCTTATCATCTGGGTTGAGGACGGAAAAGGAATTATGGATATCCCTTTCTGGGGTGACCTTATTGGAAGCCGTGGCGAGTCTTCAAATCAATTTTTTCCGGAGGTAAGAAAGCTTTTTGAAAAACATGGTGTTCCGGTTATCTATTCGAAGGAGTATAAACCAAAGTTGGCGCAATGGTCGGAAGAGGAAGTAAGGAGCGGCCTCGATCGTGTCTTCAGGATCATACTAAAGGAAGAAGGAGAGTTTCCTCCCGGGCTTCTCGAGGATATCAAACTGATTCCATACGTGGCGAAAGTGAAATCCGGTGAGATCGGAGTGGCCGATATTCCAAGGAAATTCGCTGAGGCAAAAGCACTACCAGGGTTTGATCCGGCGTCTCTCATCCTTTTGAAGGAGGCACATTCCTTCACAACGGGTAGCCCATCCGTGAAGATTGCTGTCCTCGATACAGGTGTAGACTTCACGCATCCGGAGATCAGCCATGCAATGCTTCCTGGAAAAGATTTCGTGGATATTATTGATGGCGCTGACAAGTTTATTGGTGACTACCTGGGCTATGACAGTGACCCTGCGGATGATGTAGGTCATGGCACCCACGTATGCGGGATCTTATCTGCAAAGGGGATGAAGATGGCAAAGGGAGTTGCTCCCGCATGCAAGATCATTCCTGTCCGCGTACTGGGTGCGTTGAGGCGCGGGGACTCTGTGGTGGGTGCAGGACTCATTGATAATATTAATACCGGAATCAAGTGGGCTGTTGATCAGGGAGCGGATGTCATCAATATGAGTCTGGGTATCAAACACGAGGGGGGAGGTCTGCCTCATGAAGAGGTTATCAAATATGCGTTGAGTAAAGGAGTGTCGATTGTAGCGGCATCCGGAAACGACGGGACCCGTGATCTGTATTATCCAGGCGCTTTGCCGGGCGTAATCGCGGTGGGTGCTGTTGATGCCAACGATCAGATGGCTGGTTTCTCTACCTATGGAGCGCATGTATCCTTCGTTGCGCCTGGAACATCCATCATCAGTTCGTATCCCGGAAAGAAATATTCCATGAGCTCGGGAACTTCTCAGGCTTCTCCCTATGTGGCGGGTGGGATCGCGTTGCTAAAATCGATTGCGGCAAAAGCAGGACGACGACTCAGGGATCATCAGGTGAAGTATATTCTTAAACACACAGCGGACCGTATGGATGGAAAGTTCAAAGACATCAAGAGCGGTTATGGCAGGATCAATCTGCTGGATGCGATAAAACTAACGAAACATAAACTCAGTATCTAAACAATAAAATGCACAGTCATGGCCAGAACAGCTAAAACGGATCTACCGTCAGTGAGTCTTCCCATAGGAAATGGGTCTTCAGTACTCACTCCAACTTTTCCCCTGCTTGACCTGGGGAAATATTCGCGCCTCTCTGACTTCACGATCAACACGCCGAATGTGAGGATTGACCCTGACCTGAAGAAAATAGTGGAAAAGGAAAGTGAGCGTTTGAGGCTTAAGACCATCAAGTATTCGGACGATGATGGTGACTGGCAGCTGCACTGCCTTCTGGATTCACCCGATGGAACTAAAGACAATGCTAAGGCAAAATTGATGCGTGATGGGAAGAGTGCCGTTGTTTCTGAAGTAAGTAAATCAATAAACGCCAGCAGCATCGATCATTCTACAAAGTTCCTGCTGAGCAATGAACCGCTGTATGTGTATGCATTAAGTTATGCGATCTATCGCGAAAAGGTCGAAGACGCGGAAGGGATAAATGACAGAATTATTTCAACCACAGAGAATAAGATCAAGCCACATTTCAACAGACTGCTGGCCAAGAAAGTGATTCGTGACAAGCACCTCGACGTGACGGAAGATCAGAAAAAGAAAATCCTCGCCGCAGCAGCATCCGCCAGCATTTCCTATCTGTACGGCGAACCGACGAAAGCCATCAACAAGATAATAGCGAAGTACGTTGACTATGGTCATCTCAACGTTCTTGTCGACAAGTTTTTTGAATCAGGACTCATCGACCCGGAGAAAGGAACGCCACAGGTCCGGCAGCTCATGGTACGCTACCTGGTTGATATCGGACTAACCATAAACCCTCAGGATCTCGCTTCTGAGTCTCCATCCGGTACCAGCCCAGGCGGATCGGAGACCAGACCGAGAACGCATCTCAAATAATGTTGAAAATCAAAATCATTACTTATGGCTGATATACTTGAAAAATATGGCGAATACCTGGCTCTTGCCTACACCAGCGCCCTCAAGGACGTAAAGAAATCTGACGATCCCGTCACCAACGTCTACCAGAACGGAAGCCCGTATTCCTTCAATTACGCTGTCGACTATTTTGAAACTGCCGACGAACAAGGCGTTGATGTAGAGAACATCCTTGCCGCGGGAACCCTTTACTATATCAAGACCCTTGCCGATGATCTGGGTATCCTGCGTGTAGCTGATGCGGTACTGATGCGCTGGACAAGTGGAATGCTGGATATTCCACAGGGCTCTACGGCATCCAAGCTATATAGCTATTATAAGCTGCGCGACGAATATACCAGCCCGGAGGAGCGTTCGATGTTTTACAAGATTGTGCTTAACGTCGGAGATGCAGAGGTTTTGGATAACATGGCCGTGAACGAAGAGTTTACGCACCTATGGGACACTTTGATGACTGAATCTGTCAAGTACATTGATAAGTACGAGCAGAAGGAAACAAACTTCAGTGTAGTATCCAAGTCTGCGGTATTTCAGGCTATGAAAGAGCTACAATACAATCTCACAGTATTCACGAGTGGAATGATAAAGGCCGTCCTGCCCGAGATGTACAAACAGTTTGAAAAGGCTGTAGACATAATCGACGACGATAATGTAAAAGCTCAGCTGGGATGGGGTTATCGCCGCTCTATGTGGAATGTTATTGAGCGCGTAAGCCAGGAAGAGTTTGGCTACAAGCCTAACGTGTCAGCTATGCGTACAGCTGCTGTATCAGGTCACAAGATCTTTACAGCAATTGCAAGCTTCGACGAAGGGTTGATGTCCGAGACAGCTTTCCAGGATTTTATAAGAAACGTTGAAACGTTCATCATTGCCCAAAGCCAGCTTGGCGAGGCGGGATCCTCAGGTTCCGAAGACGAGGAAGAAGAGTTCGACGAAGACATCAAAGATGCTGTCGGCGAAGACGAATGGGACTTCTAATCTGGTTGGAACAGAAAATGTCGAATTGTTGAATCGAAACTAACTATGCACATGCAGGTAACGGCAAATACAATACATCAAAAGGCGAAACAAAACGCGCAGGATATTCTCAGCAGGTCAGCTTCATTCAGGCATATGCCCTTTGAAGATCAAAAGCGTATCTATCGTGACGTCATGAACGAACAGATGTCGCTGATGATGGGGAATGGTAATGGTAATGGAAAGAAGCTTGCCACGGAGATGAAGTCCGGCGGATTTGTCAATAAGTCAAGTGATCTGCTCAATGACAAGCGCCATGAGAAAGACTTCGACGATGGAGTGGATGCATTTGAAGATCTCGTTGATTCAGTAGATTTTCCTCAGTTTGTAAAGGACTTACTGAAAGCGGTTTTCGATGCGAATATCACTGTAATGAAGGCGCAGACCGACGATTATATCCGACTGATGAAAGAGGCGACTACGGGTCTTGCCAAATTCATCAAACAGATTGATCCGTCCACCACGTTTGCTTATCTGGCCGAGAACAACAGTGATGAATTTGGAATCACAATGGAGGATGGACCTGAAGGCGAACAGAAGATGGCGCTCACCAACCCAAAAGGTGAGAAGGTGGATATGGAGGACAACGAGGTGAAGGCAAAAATTATGGACGCGAAGATCAGAATGGCCCAGGAACACAGGGCTGCACTTCGCGAACTCATCCTCATGGGTGTTACCAGGTTAGTTGTCGAGAAGGGAGAAGTAGAAGCTGAAGTGAATTTTGAATTTAAAGGGCAGCGCATAGTCGACAAAGCGGATAAAGCTGGCGTAAAGACTTCTAAATCGTCTGGAACTTCGGTAAGTGCCAGCGGAGGGTTAATAGGTTCGATATTTGGAGGGCCACGGGGTGGCCACACGTCGAGTACAAGACAAACTCAGTTTAGTGTGTCGACAACAAAGAGCCACTCCGAAGATGAGCTGAAAGCCAAGCTGCGTGGTTTTGTCAAGATCCAGTTCAAGACTGATTACTTTAAGCTTGACAATTTTGCGCAGATGTATTCACCGGCTTCCCAGGATGAGAAAGCTGCGGCGAATGCCCAACCTGCCGGAGCAAAGTAGAGCACGATCTTAATATCAACGAACCATGGCGCTGGCTATACTGAAGTACATCGGCAGCTCTGAGGGGCAACATGCGTTTGAAGCTGATACAGGGACCAGTGCCTACTATCAATACAAGACCGGTAAGTCGAAACGTAAATACCAGGGGCTTGAACTGCTGGATGAAGTAGTCTATCAGTCTGCTGTGCTGAAAGTGCCCTTAAGACGGCGGGATCCTTTCAATACAAAGTTCGTGCTTAACGTACCCAGTACTGCTATCGATCGGAGTACGCGTTTTGTTCAGTTGTCCAGCTTCCGTGGTCCTGATCAGACTTCGCCTTCCGTCTCGGAGGTAGTGACAGTACATCCAGTAATGAATGATCTTAACGGTGACTTTAAACTTCCAAAGATGATGACGTTAACTCATGCAAACGGTCATGCAACAAAAGGAAAAAGCAGGATTCAATGTGAGCGCGCGCCGATGCGCCTGAAAGAATCCAGCGTTAGTGAAGCTATGTTCTTCAATGCTCTTCTTGGTGGATTGCCTCAACTGCTGACAAATGCGTTGCCGGCGATCGGGAAGATTATTCCGGGATTGCAGAAGGCACTTCCCGTCGTCGAGAAAGTTTTGCCAGAACTTGGCAAGATCATCCCTTCAGATCTTCAACCCGGGAAAGAAGGAGTCGACCAGATTTTGAAGAATATTTCCCCTGAAACAATTAAGGCTATCATGGAGGTAGTTCAGGGAGTGAATGCAAAGAACGACAACAGTGCTACACAGGAAACAGCAGAGGCGAAGAGCGTCGCCAAATATAGCCACGACTTCGCTATCGACCCTTCGGCTTTGATGCAGCTTGCACCTCTACTCGAGAAGGTTCTGTCGCCGGAATCGATCAAGGCCATCGGAGACAATCCGGTCCAGCTTTTTAAAGCCATTACCGACAGCGCCGTTAAGTTTCAGACGTTGGATCTGGAAAAGGTGGCAAAGGAGCTGCCACCTCTGTTCCCTGGTTCGAAGCTCGATAAAACGGTTCAGTCCATGGCACTGCGTCGCAGGGATAGGATTCGTTACAGCGAAGCCAAGATAGCTCCTGCGTTGCTCGCAGCGTTGCCGGCACTGATGCCCCTACTGGAAAAAGTCGCTAACCCTGAGATGATTAAAGCAATCGGTGAACAACCGGTCAAGATGTTTAATGCTATCGCAGATGCAGGGATAAAGAATCAGAAAATGGAGTTGGATCATCTTGAGAAGATTAATCCGGGGGTTGATGACAAAGGGTTTGATATGATCGTCGCCTCCATGAGCGTTAAACGATCTGTCGGCGTGAAAGCAAAGTTCAGTGACGCGTACGCCGTTGAATTCGCGGATGTCAAGACAATCCAGATAGGTGGCAAAGATAAAGTAGTTTACGATCGTCGTCAAAAGCTGCACATTCCATTTAAGATCACCACATCAGCAAAAACTAAAACGACATCGCAGATCGCGAGATCAATTGTTCAGGTGATCATCCAGGATGGTGAGTCGATGCATGTACTCATGGAGAAGAAATTCAGGATGAAAGACACACCTGTGGGAGTCATCGTTTCGGGTGTCACCCTTGAGTCGGAAGATCTTGCAAAGTTACCCTTGAACCGTGATCTGAAAGTAGAACTTTCATTGAATTGGAAGAACAAAGACAAGGTTGAAGGCACATTCAAGAATCATTATATCTGGCTTACCGATGGGTATGTCTTTCAGAGATCGGGAAAAAATATTCAGCAGCACTTCTCTCTCAACGATGTGTCACGCTTCAGAAACTACTGGCATAAGGTATGGGAAGGCAGTCCTTCATCTCACGAACGCTGGAAGGTTGATTTCGAATGCAAATACTATTATGTTATAAACAGCAAAGACACCACCATCAAAAAGCTTGAGACGAAAAAGAGGTTGTCTGACGATTCGGCCCGCGAGGATGAAGGAAGTGATTACAGACGCAAGATCTCCGGAAAACTTAAGTCGGGCATGGAAGTGAGTCTGGCAGCCTATAACGAGTTATTGACGCTGCATCAGCTTCCCCCATTGAACGGTTCGCAACTTGGAGCTTTCAGTGGACAGGATTTTGCAAAAGAATCATCCGTCGCGGCCAGAGTGAGCGTTGATTTCCGCGGAAGGAAAGGGGAGACGGTAACTCTATGGACATATCCAGAAGGCAATATTCAGTCTTACATTCTTGGTAAGGCCGCGTCTGTGGATCCGAGTGGTATGGTGACGGCTTTGCAGGAGGAGGAAGTGTATTTTCCGAAGTTTTCAACAGTTCATTTTATCGGAACCAAATCAGAATAGCAGATGAGCAAGCAGACTGTATTTCCGGCATTTGCGATGGCCACCAAAAGTGGTGAGCCATCCGTACAGATAGAAGGACAGAAGGTAATGTTCGATAAGAAGGTCAGCCTTCTTCCTGTGGACGTCAGGAAAGAAGCGCTCTCTAAATCAAATGCGAAGAATGGAGTCGCAAAATGAATCAACAACGATAACTGGCATGGTCGACGAAGCTATGCTTGAGATGAGTGAGCTCGTCGCGGAGATGACAGACATTGATGGATATATCGAGGACATCGAAATGGGAACCTCTATGAGCCTCGAGTATGTAGAAATGGATATGCCTGTACAGCTCGACATCGACGTTCTCGAAGATGGATCACTTAGTCTGGGAGGCGCACCTCCGTTGTACTATGTGGCGACAACCATACTTCCCGTATTCCACCAGCTTAAGGTAAAAATATCTGTGACTGAAAAATCAGAGGAGTATGCCAGCGGTGAACAAGGAATGGAATCTTGAGTCGTTCATAGACTCGCTTGTGATTGAGCTTGATAAAGCAAGAGAGATTCTTGCTGTCAAAGCGATCAATCGCCCTTTGACATATACGGTAAAAGATGTGGGTATTGATCTTAATCTGTTTCCAACGTACAATGGGGATGAAGTACGTTTCGTCACTGCGCAACCAGGACAGACAGGAGCCTCAAAGCTTTCCATTCAACTTGGTTCAATTACAGATCAGCAGATCAGGCAAACTTCTAAAGAACCAATTACCAGAGATAATATCTCCATTGAAGCGATTGACATTGATCCAGAGACAAAGAAAAGCTTACGGAAGATCGGCGTCTCATCCGTTCGTGATCTTGAAAAGATAGAAAAGAAGAACGTCGATCTGGAAAAAGTGTCCAGTAAGAAAGTGAACTACAAGAACCTTGCTGACGTCATCAATAAGTCGAAGCGAGGTAATCTTCCCCCTTCGGTTACTAAAGTCAGCCTGAGTCTCTCTGAAGGAAAACCGATGCTAATTGTGGAGGGAAAGAACCTTCATGTGGACGATAAGTTTCGTCCGGTTGCTGTGATTAATGACAATCTTGCGAACATCGTTTCGTCAAACGATCGTGAACTGAGAATTGAAGTAGATTCCACAGCGATGTCTTCTGGTAGAAATGAACTTGTAATGACCCTTGATCCTTATGCCATTTTCAAACTTGAACTAAAAAAATAGAAGCCTATGAGCACCTCAAAAGGAAAGCTGTTCGAACTGGCCAGTGTATATAAAACGTATTGCAAACCCAACGGGAAGAAGACTACGAAACAGAAAGTCAACAAACCATCAGGGGCAACGATCTCGAAGAAAACAGTGAAAGGCGTGAAGAAGAAGGTCGTCTCTGAAAAGGGTGAACACTTTGATGAAGGTCAGCCCATAAGCCTGTCATATGCCTATGATGAGCCTGGGGACAACCCGCAGGATAGTTATGAAGGAAGTGTAAAGGAGATGAGCAGCTGGGAATCAGACAGGAGCGAGGCTTTTTATGTGGAACCTTTTGATGCCGAGGATTACGTAGAGGCTCCCTATCGTGAGGTCAATGACTCTGAAGATGACCGGATTGAAAGGATCGTCACGGGATTCAGCAAGCGCGACGATGAGGAAGAGGAAGATGAAAAGATGGAAGAAGACTTCGAGAAGATGAAGGACATGGAGGGAAGGATTGACGACATGCTGAAGTCAGACGACGATGATGCCACTGCGATGTCGGCACCGGAATTTGATGATCATCAAACAATACCAACATCTGAGTCACACGTTGAAGATACCACAACGTCGGAGCCTAAGGGTACGCCGCCGTTGGGAGAAAAGCAAGTGGGAGGTTACGATGCCAGTGACGAAGAATTTGCACGCGACATCGGTGCCATACTCCAGGGACAAAAGGTATATGATGCAGACCAAAAGAAAGCAGTCGGGAAAGACAAGCCTGCTCATAAGCCTGAACCTTCTGCCAGGCCTTCACCAAAAGAAGAATCACTCGATGCTTCAAAGAACGAACACAAGATCTTTGAGAAGATCGCGCAGAGCATGGCATACGCAAATTCATATGATCTCGGTGCTATAGCATTAGAGGAAAAGTTTGAGATCATGGACAAGGAGATTGAGAAGGAAGATGTGGACAATGTTCTTCAGACGGACCCTACCACAAAAGCACCCGCTGATATTAAATACGCGGAGGTAGTGGAAGAAGAGGCCAACGTGAAGGCTATGGTCTTTGAGCCTGAAGCTCCGCTTGATCCCCACAACGGAGGACGCCTTATAAAGATGTCGGACCTTGGTAAAGGGGATCTTATTCTTGCGGCCTCTGGTGGAAGCTTTGGTGTTCTTGAAGCACCACAGTCCAACGAAAGTATCGCAGCTGTTTACATTGGAGACCGGAAGGTAATCACTAAAGGTCCTGGAGGAGCCTTGGAGGAGAAGGCTTTTGATGCTGACCAGATGGCGAAAGGAGTATTTGCAGTGCTTCGCCATAAAGACATGACCACTGACAAGGGGAGTGCAATTGCTGATACGTTAAGGAAGATGGGATCCGACTTCGATAAAGCGAAAGGTGAGAACTGGCTCAAGATCTATGCTGCAGGTATCAGGCCACACGGGGACGTTTGCAGCACTGCGCCTGACAAATCAAAGTGTGAGGCATTTGCCGGAAAGATATTCCTAGGGACTTCCGGAAACGACGGCTTCCTCTGCAGTGATTCTATCATCAATGCATTCGATAAACAAATGGTTGGTTTCGTTCCGCCATTGGGCAAAGAACACAACGGAGCCTTGAGATATTTTGGTCACCTGAAAAACAAACCATAACATGAACCGGATACTTACCTTGCAAACAGAGCTAAACGCATTCAGGCCGGGATCGCGCGAAGAGGCGAAGAAAAAGTCCAGGTATTCCCTTGAGAAGTCAGGGCCGTATTCGTTTCAGAAGAATCCTGCTGGTCTGTTTGGTATCGCCGGGCTCACTGCAGTAGAGGCTGCGGACCTGGGATTATCCGCTACAGGACTTCTTGCTCCGGCGGCTGCGAAGTCTGGAAGCCTCACCATCACTTCAGACAAGGCACAACGGTTGCTCACAGCGCAGGCCCGTCAGAAGATGAAAAACCCAGGTAAGACTACTTATACCTATCCCATTCTGTGGATCAACTTCGATCGTCCCATTGGCAACTTCGCTGATGCGATGATTGAAGTTACCTGGGAGGGAAATCCCTATGGAGAGATAGGCGCTGCCTATGTTCGAAGGAACCTGGCCAATACCACAGCCTTCACCAAGTCCTCTCTCAATGTAGGCTTTTCAAAGCTGGACAGGATCCCAATGCAGAAAGACCCTCGCGAGTGGCCGGTGGTGTTTGGCTACGACGGCACTTATGATCCCTGGGGAAATGGCCAGTATGAATTCCAGGGAGAGTTCGAGATTAACGCTTTCGGTGGATTGAAGTTCAACCGCCATGAAGTGAAGAGTGTTTCACTCGCGGACTTTGCCATTCGCGCAAAGCCTGAGGAGCTTGTGCAGCGAAAGAGCAATCGGTCATACACCGTTCCTGATCTACCTGCCGATCAGCGAACCTTCTTAATGGAACAATTGGGGAACCCTTAAATCGCATCACCATGTCATCGAACAGATTTTTGCTGCTCAACAAGGAATTAAGAAAATACAAGCGTACAAACAAACCTGTGGCTCCTGCGAAGCCCGTTGCCGTTGCCAAAGGACACAGCTCATCGCGGAGCTACGCCGCTACCGTTGTTGAAGATGATGTATTTGTCGCTGATGTCCTTTCTTACTTTTTCTCCAAAAGGGTAAATGAGAATCAGATCACTGATCAGCTGCGGGACATCGCTGCGAAATGTCTTTGGGAAGCGACTAAAGCTTCCCGGACTACGGATCTGATCCCACGGCCTCCGAAGAAAATGCCGACCCCTGCATGGCTCGTCTCGGAGGCCGTTCAGATCGCGTACCGGAGTCTCAATAACAAGGGGATCTACGAGGCGGTCAAAAATACGGTGACACTCAAATGGCGAAGCGCTTTTGAGAGTGCTTTGATAGATGCGGAGACCTCTGGAGCGCAGAGTATTCTAACAAAGGAAATGAGCGCTGTAAAGACGGCTCTCGTTGTGTTCATCGAAAATACCGGCGCCCTTCCATTCCAATGGGACAGCAAGGTTGGGAAGTTCGTGCAGGAAGGACTTGAAAAGGTAGTGGATTACATTGCTGAAGAGTTTTCGAAGTGGTTAAACAAGTTCGCAGACGCCAAAGGAAAGAAATACACGGAAGTGATTATTCTCGAAGATGCTAAGGCAACTTATACTCAGTTGAAGACTACATTGCATGAACTTGCAAAGAAAGAATTCATCATCGATGTGTTTACACTGGCCCATGGAAACGCCAGCTCATTCAGTGGATATGGAGGTGCATCTATCAGCGGTTCTGATTTGAAAGCGTTGCGCGACAGCTTCGGACAACCGCTTCCTTTGAGAGTTGTTTACATGATGAACTGCAAGGGCGCCGGCCTGAATGACGAATGGATCTATGCGGGTGCCCGGGCCGTCGCGGGAGCGGTGGAAAACAACTACATCCCCGAGCCAATGATGTCTAAGTTCTGGAACAACTGGCTCCGCGGAGATAATTTTGCAGCTTCGGTGAATTCTGCCTATGCCGATTCCTGCAAATTGATCAAGGACACGATTGCGAAAGCAGAACAGTTTATCCCGTTCGTTGGGAATAAGGTTAAATCAATGCTTGAAAAAGAGATTGATCCTCTTCTGGCCGACAGCAAACCGAAGATTGAGGGGAATGGGTCGATCACCATTGATACAGCAAAGCTCGCCGCATCACAGTCGCTTTCTCTGGCGGCGCAGCTCTTCTCTGAATCCAAGTATGATACTGGAGAGCACGTGCTTGCGGGCCTGGTAAATGAGTCGCGAATCACGCCGACGTACGAGCTATCCGTCAACGGGGTCAAGTTCACTTATGGAGAGATCATCGCAATGGGTGATTTTTACGAGAGTTATGCAAAGATGGCGTCAGCCTCGGCGACGGAGCTTGGAAAGCTTAAGGGTTTTATCGATAAGAGCAAACGGTATTTTGAAAGTAAAGTTAATACAGGTACGGGAACCGGGTCGAATCCAACCGATGACGATTGGCAACGCGCCACGTCCGACAGGTATCTCAAACTTGCGGAGGATAACTTCGCGCACTTTGCCCCATCAAATTCCGGATACATTAGCTTTTCAAGCAGCAAGGCCAACCATAAGAAGGAATGGGAGAGGTATCACCAAATGGCCATCGAGGAAATGAGGAAGGGCGTCAATAGTACCGCCGCTGATAAAGCGTTAGTTATAAATGCGTTTGGTGATCATTTTCTCACTGACGCTTTTGCAGGTGGGCATCTTTTCAATAAGGATGACCTTGCCCAGTATTTCAAATCGTTGGTTCTCACCAGCGGGAAGATCAATGCCAATGGTGAAAAGATGTTTGGAGCAATCGCCGACAAAGCATTCACTGGTAAACTGAAAGCTGAGTTTAGCATTCATGAAACCGTCGAGAGGAAGGGTGGTGTCTGGCGCCCGAACATTGACAGCGCTGGCAGGTTTAAAGCTCTTCTTATTGGCATCATGGAAAAGGAGCCAGACATGATCGGAAAAACTATGGTCGCAAAGATCATTCACGATGAGTTGAACAAAGGCATCGTACCGGTTACAAACGGTGTTGGAGATTCATGGACAGTAGCTGGTGATCAGTATCTCGACAAAAAGAATGTCGACATCATGCGAAAAGCCGTCAAGCAATCTATCCGAAATCTGATGGATGCTGTGAATGATAAGAGCCCCTATTCTGTGTTCTTCAAAAAGGTCTGGGACATCACACCTCGCCCAACTGCTGCGGGTGTCACCGTTGTGAAGAATACCATTCGCCAATTTACCAATCCACTGGGTACAGATATTGTAACAAAAGCGGCAGCGTTACTTGATAGTAAATGGCCGGAATTATTGAAAGAGCTCATTAAAAGAGGAGTCCTTAAACGCGCGTAGAAAAATATGAACCGGCTACTAGAACTCGGAAAGCAGCTTTTGGAAGTACGTGAAAAACGGAAGTCAAACAGGAAAAGAAGGTCTGCCGTTCTGGCGACGACAACATCATTACGCAGAGACCTGAGGCGTGGGTTGAGCCACGGGATGGACGTCTTTAAGAGCCTTGGTCTTGACGATGGAAATGCATGGCTTGAAGTTAAGCCCGACTCTGGTGCAACGTTTTCGATCTCGCGATATACCAGGGTGAAGGATGTCACGCGCAAGGGAGGTCGTGAGTATTTCACAATCGTTGACTGGCCATACGAAGGGAAGAAAGCCTCGGTGAAAGTGCAGGGTGATGCTTCAAGGTTCAAGAATGTTTCATACGAAGACAAGCTTGGAACCGTAACGTACAACATTGCTAAAAAGGAGCTCACTTTTGGAAGCAACAGCACTCCTGTAAAGACCTTTATGTCTGATCCTTTACCTAAAGGGAAGTACAAGCTCTTGTTACCAGACCATCCGCACGCGGGCGGCAACAATTATACAAAGCTGAGTCCTTATGCAACTGTGTGGTTTAAGATAGAACAAAGTGCTGATGACTTGAGCAGGTACCTCCATGTCGGAAGGGCGACAGCTGGTTGTGTCACCTGCGGTGAAGAAAGGAACGGGGGTGGTACTGATGATGACCGGAAACGATGGACAGAGATATACCATTATCTTATAAACAGAAGGGCGAAAGGCAAGGCAAAATATGTTGGTGAGCTGGTGGTGGAGTAGAATTCATCCACGAGCTTCGGGTGAGCCGGCCCTCTCATTTCGACGGAGGTCTTTAATATCCTTTGCTACGATCGAACGGTCATGACCAAACTGATGTCTCCCATTTTTGAGTTCACGGAACCTCCCTCTTATTGATAAGAACGCGTGGCCGGGTAGTTGTACTTTTGATCACTAAGGGGACCACGCTTCTACTAAGCAACAGCTTTCCTCTCCAGGAGAGAAGCATCCGCCTTTCCAGCATTGGCGGGTAGCCATAACGTGAACCGTGTGTAGTGACCTTCCGCGGATTCAACGTCTATCGTACCCGATAACGCTGCCACTGCCTTGCTTACGATATACAATCCAAGCCCATGACCTGTTGACTTCTCAGTTCCTTTAAAGAACATATCGAATATGCGCTCCTTAACGAATATGTCGAAGCCAGGTCCGTTGTCTTCGATTGCGATAGAAACACCTTCACCCGATCGTTCAACTTTCACGTCCAGGCGCGGCAATCGTGAGCTGTTCATCGCTCCGAAGACCAGGCCGTTTTCAATTACATTCTGCAAGATGGTGAACACCAGGTTCCGGTAAGAGTTGATGGTGATATCACCACCACAACTAAGATTGAATTGGGTGTTTGTCTTTACTGTAACAGAAAGCTCAGAATAAATCTCTTCAATGACCTCACATACATTGATGGCGTCATAGTTTGTCGGTTCGTTGATTTCACTGATCAGACTCAGTTTCTTAAGCAACTTATCCATTCCCATCGTGGTCGTCACAACGCGTTCGATCAGCTCTCTGGGCTCGCCGTCAACCATTGTTGCCGCGATGTTACAAAGTCCGATTACGGATCTCACCGGTGAACGCATATCATGGGATGCGCGATAGAGAAAGGTATCCAGCTCCTTATGAGCTTCGGCAAGAGAACGCGTACGTTGATATACCAATTGTTCCAGCGTCTCATTGATTCGTTTAACTTCGGTGTTTGCGCGCGCGAGCTCGACAGTCTGGCGCTGAAGTTTCTTTCGCGCAAATACCAACAGCACAATTAATACTCCAAACAGGATTACCAGGGCAGTAATTAACATCAGACGTTGGCGAAACACCTGCTGCTCCAGTAAGCGTTGAGCTTCACTCTCGGAAAGCCTGTCTTCAAGAACAGTGAGGTTGAAATAGTTTTCCCTGATAGTGTTTATAATTCTCCTGTAGTCGGTCTGATTCTTGAAGAACCGGCTTTCATTTTCGATCAATAGTTGTTCAAGTAAGCTCAGTTCAGAGAGAAGCTCTGCTCTTGTGTTGTCGTCCATCCCTGAAATACCAGCATCCAGCTTTCGTGTAATCAGATTGATCTTCTCGTCAAAAGCCTCCCTCTGTATCGTGAGTGTTTCACTTTCCTCGCGGGCCTGCTTGATCAGGTTGACAATGTCTTCTTTTACGAGTGTAGAATCTGTGATCCTTCCAATGAAAGACCGCTCGGAGCGCTGCACTGAGTCTTCGAGAGCACGGATCAGCTGATTGAATTTCTGATCGACACGACGACGCAGCTCGGGGCTAAGGTCATTGATCTGGTAGTCTCTGAAAATCGCGTAGAACATCGTCAAAGATTGAATTGAATCTACCTTCGACATATCGAAATTACTAAAGAACTCATTTTTGATAGCGGTGGGCGTTGTTTGCGGTGGAGCGGCAGCAACAACAACAGGTTCAACGATAAGGACAGGTTGATTATTCTCGTTACGAATCTCCCTGACATCATATCCCGCAATTGAAAACTGTGTATGAGAAGCAATACTTTCATCCAGTGCAAGTGGGAGGGATACTTTACCTGTGTTGTCAGCTACAGCCTCGAGCCTTTTCTTTCCTTCGAAAACTACCTTCTTGCCGGCAACGGGCTCATTCTTCGAGGTACGCAACAACACCGTCGATACCTGATAGCTCTTAGTGCGTACAATGATTTCGACAACTCCCTTCGTAAATAACCATGAAGCAGCCTCAAGCTTTTCATCCCTGATTGAAATTGACCTGATGGGAAAATCAGCTGCGTCGAGATTGGTGATAGCTGCTCCTTTCGCGCCAACATCCACAAATGGTTTGCCGTTGATCGAAACTTCGATGTTACGGAAGGGCTCAAGTTGCTGTGTGAAAGTCTTTATTTGGACAGTCACTTTCTCCTGCGCCACGCCGGCAAGGCTGCATACCATCAAGGTGGCAAACACAAGGAAGCCTGTCAGCACCGTTCGTTTCCTTTCATAAAAACACTTCATCGTATCTGGTTTTGAGGGCCCAGGGGAGCCGGTGAGTTGTAAAGGTCTCTTACTAACACTATTTCGTAACGCTCATCCACCTTCCTGTTTCTCGGAATGTCAAAGCTCGCCACGTGCACTTCATCATCGGGTCCTATTATTCTAATCTTAAACTTACTGAAATATGGGATAGAAATATTCACTGCTCCGATGTCATTCGTCATCGATTCGTATACTACTGTATTTCGTGCATTGTCAAGTAACTGGAATTTCGCATTGGCGAATGGTACGCTTTCGGATCCCTCACTCAGGCTGGTATCCTTGATCCGAACCAGTCCTGCGATGGTGATAGGGTAGCTCTGGACGTTGATCATCACATGATACATGTCATCGTCGAGCCCGCCATTCGCCCGATTTGATGAAAGGTAACCATTAGTGCCTACTGAGTCTACAGCAAAACCAAAGTCATCGGCCACACTATTAACAGGGTAACCAAGGTTGTATACTTCGCTCCAGTAGTCCAAACGATAGTCGATCTTGAAGATGTCAAATCCCCCCATTCCTGGATGACCGTTCGATGCAAAGTAAAGAGTCTTTCCAAGATGATTGTACGGTGCAATCTCGTCGAAAGGTGAATTGATGAACTGCATGTTCTCCGGCTTTGTCCACTTTCCATCAATCTTTAAGCAACGATAGATATCCTTACCACCTATTCCACCGGGCATATCTGATGAAAAATAGAGGACTTTTCCATCTCCTGAGATTGAGGGATCTGAGATGGAATAATCATCGCTGTTGAAAGGAAACTCTTCGCTGATCCGCCACCCATTGTTTGTTTTCTCAAGGAAGCGCAACTGCAAGGTACGGTGACCATTCTTGCGCGACGTGTTACCTGCGGAAGCATAAACAACCTTCTTCCCTTTGCTATAGAAGGACGCCGTACCTGCATGCGTTCTCGTCTCAAATGCGCTCGATAATATCGATGGGCGTCCGAACCGTCTTCCACCAGCCCCGATAGAATCTGCCAGCTTCGCCGCTGCGTAAATATTGTAGAAGTTTGAGCCGGATGCATCAATTGTTTCAATCAGCCTTACTTCAGGTCGATCTGAAATAAAGTAGATGCTGCCATCGGCTTCGCCAACAAAGATCTCACTGGCTGTCGTGTTTAGCTGTGTAAGTGGTTGAACCGCGTAATGAACTGAATCCTCATAGAGATATTGGATGTTGCTTAGTCTCCAGATCTTGTTGGCAGCTATTGTGTCATTCGGGGAACGTTCGGTCACGAAACCCAGGATACGCACGGCATCCCGTGCTTTGCCAGTAGAAGCGTATGCCTCTGCGAAATAATAAAGATCTCTGTTTGATAGATACGAAGGTGATGATGACACCTTCTCATAGTGTTCAACCGCCTCATTGTATTGCTTCAAATAAAAGTGGCATCTCGCCATCTTGATCCTGGTGTCGGTATCCTTTGATTTCCGGCGATAGCTATCTTCATACAAAGCCAGCGCATTGCGATAATCCTGTTTCTTGAAGTATTGGTCCGCAAGACGTTTATCACTTTGCAGAAGAGAAATCACCGTTTCATGCTGGGCATAACTTGTCCCGCTCAGGAAAAGCAAAAGGGTTACAACGAGAATGATATTGAATTTCGTCCTCATCTGCGTGGTGAAATTACTTTCTTTCGAAACTCCTTGAACACGAAATTCACACACAGTTCATGTGACCCTCTTGCCACATGGGAAAGCACCCCGATTGGATGATCATATGAATATCCCAGTTGCAGCTGGCGCGAGACCTGCATCTTCAATAGAAAGTCTATTGATTCAGATTTTCTATAGGATACACCCGTCACCAGAACTTCCCGATAGATCATATTCATATTCAGATCAAATGAAAGAGGAACGCCCTTGAGTTGTTTTAGCAAGAAGCCGGGCTCCACCACAACGAATTCGCTGACAGGGATGCTATACTTTGAAAACAGGAACAGGTTTACTCTACTCAACTGGATCGTGAGTGTATCATTGAAAGCGAAGTCTTTGGATATAATCTCGGGTACGGAGATCCCGGCGTGGAATCGTCGGTTCCTGAAATAGAAACCGGTTCCTGCATCGAAGAAGGTTTTACTGAGCACCGGGTCATTTATGAGGAAGTCGGAGTCGGCGCTTTTGAGGGAAGCATAGTCTGACCGCAGGTGAAAAATTCCACCCTGCAGACCAAATGAAAGCGTTGCGTGCTCAGTGAGGGGCAGGTGAAACGCGTACTGGGTCAGGATACTTTGATTCCGGTGTACTCCGACCTTGTCATTCACCAGGGTAAGGCCAACACCTAGTTTCTTCTTTTTAAATAACGAATGCGCCGACAACGTCTGCGTAGAAGGAGCATTCTTGATTCCTGTCCACTGTTCACGTTGCACAGCCGTTAAGCTCAGCGCGCCATCCACACCCGCGTAGGCAGGATTGATGACGATCCCGTTGAACATGTATTGACTGAACTGCATTTTCTGCTGTGAGCTCGCTTTACGGGGTACAACTACTGAGAACAACAATACGATTCCGATAATCAGGGAGCGATATGATAATGCCTTAATCATTTTCTTACCAGCTCCAGGAAGCCGCTCCGTTTAATAATGACATCGCCTAGCCTGACCGTAATGGTATAGAAATATGTTCCAGTAGGCACGGATCCACCTGCCTTGTTCTGTCCGCCCCACACTACGTTACTATTGTTATACCCTTTGCCCTGGAACACTACGCCGCCCCATCGGTCCACAATAGTAACTTCGTTGTCGACGAAGCGCTCTATTTTGTCGAGGTTCCAGAAATCATTTCGTCCGTCTCCATTTGGTGTGACCAGATCAGGTATGTCGAACTCGATTTCCACATAGGAAACTGTCACCCTGAACCTGCACTCTGCTGTACGACCTTTTTCATCCGTCGCAGTATAAACAACTTCGGTCGTGCCAACTGGGAAGCGTTGACCAGGCTGATGTGTCGCCGACACGTTCACCGTGCCACAAGCCACGGACGCGACAGGCGATGACCAGTCTGCTTCTATAGCACCTTCTGATGCAACCAGAACCTCCATATCAGCCGGGCAGTTTGAAAACACAGGTCCATCTTCGTCTGTGATGACTACGTTGAAAGAGCATGTTGAACTATTTCCTGTTGCATCTACAGCTGTATAGATAACAACTGTATTTCCTATCGGGAAAGAAGAACCAGGGTTGTGAGATGAAGAAAGAGAAACAACGGAACAGTTATCTGTTACTGTCGGAGGTGTCCAGGTGACGACTTGGGTACAGGATTGCGCCTTCACGACTATGTCGGGTAAACAATTTGCAAAGACAGGAACAGTATTGTCGTTAACGATCACGTTAAACTCGCAGGTTGATGAGTTTCCGGAGTCATCTGTGGCTGTATACACAACGCGGGTGGTCCCCGGGGAAAACAAAGTTCCGGGGACGCGATCTGAAGTAAGTGTGACGTCGCCACAGTCTGTTACAACGGGAGGGTTCCATGTGACAATGGCGGCGCATCCGTCAGTGGCATTTACTACAATGTCTGGCAGGCAATTGATGGCAGGTGGTGCATTATCAACGACGTGTACCTTGAAGAACGCGGTCGAACTGTTTCCATGAACGTCCAATGCGGTGTATGTTACTTTAGTAGTACCTGCAGGGAATGTGGTACCGGAAGCAAAATCTGAAGTGACGCTCTGGACGCCGCAATTGTCCGTCACCACTGGGGCAACCCATGTTGCTGTTGCAGTGCATGCTGCCAAAACATTTATGGTGATATCAGACATTGAAGCGATGACTGGGTTTGTGTCGTCTATCACTACCACATCAAAAGTTGTTGTGGATGAATTACCATTGACATCCTGCGCGGTCACGAGTACCGTGGTTCTTCCTACAGGGAAGAAACTGCCTGAAGCTTTATCGAAAGTAACGGATAACACTTCGCAATTGTCTGTGACCAGGGGTGACGTCCATGAAACGTTCTTGCCACAAGCCGAAGGATCACTGTAAACTGTAATGTCACTCATAGCCGGGATGACCGGTGGGACGTTATCAACCACCGTAACCAAGACAGCGATGGTCGAAACATTCGCGTGGATATCGGTTGCTGTGTGAATCACTGTAGAAGGCGGGCCTGGGAAAAACTGACTACCGGATACCGGGGCACTCACGATAGACTGGACACCACATTCATCGAGGGCTGTCGGTGACGGCCATGTCACAACGGTACCGCAACCCGACGGAAGGGTAGAAACGGTAATGTTGTCTATCGGATCAAAATCCGGTCCCTCGATGTCTTTTACAGTAACCTTGAAATTGCATAAGGTGATGTTTCCGGAAGGATCCTCAGCTTTATAAGTGACTGTTGTTTCTCCCACAGGAAAGAAAGAACCGGATGCATGGGTGCTGGTCAGGGCAGGAATGCAGTGGTCAGTGACAGAAGGGGTGGTCCAGCTCACCGTCTTTCCACAGAGTGAAGGGTCGGCATCGACAATAATGTCACCGGGACAGCCTGAAATGACAGGAGCGAGATCATCCACTATCGTGATTACGAAACTGCATGTAGTGGAATTACCTCCATCATCTGTCGCAGTCAGCTGAATAGTATGAAGACTTCCAACTGTAGTGAGCACTGTTCCGGCTAAAGGAAATTGAGTGATGGTGAGACTCGCGTCGCAGTTGTCGGAAGCGGAAATGGCTGTGGTGAAATCTGCCACTGTATAAGAGCATCCTGCTGTGACGGATGCCGTAATGTTGGCGGGACAATTATTTATGACAGGAGGTGTCCCGTCTTTGAGTGTGAGGTTGAAGGTACATTGACTACTATTTCCTGAGGCATCAGTCGCGGTAATGGTGACAGGATGGATTGTCCCGGCTCCTGTAAGTGTTGTTCCCGGAAGGGGAGACTGCGTGATCACAACAGGTCCGCAATTGTCTGAACCTGCAGCCAGTGAGGTGTAGTCTGCCACGACGTAGTTACAGGAACCGTCCAGGAAAACATC
>JAEYXN010000024.1 GCA_023431285.1 Bacteroidota bacterium | reverse complement strand
GCTCAGTAGTGTATGCCGAAAGCGCGAATAAACCAAGGGCCGCGATGATGATGGCAAGTACAGTGAAATGAGTGAACATAGAAGCGAACGCTTTTTCGTTGCGATAGAGTGCGGCAAACTGCTCGTCGAGAAATGCATAGTCGAAGGTAGTGCCGGGATTCACCTTCTTCCATGCCGATTCAATTGCAGCGATAGTCTCGTCGATACTTTGCGTGCGGACTTTAATCGAGAGGGCGCCATTGTTTCGGCTATACAGTATGAAAAGCGGCTCAAGTTTATGGCGGATGGTAGCGAAGTGGAAATCTTTCACCACACCCACAACAGTATACGCCGTAAGATCAGTTGCCTCAGGTCCGGTTTGTAAACTGATCTTTCTTCCGACAGCATCATTGTCCCATTTTAGCAGGCGAACCATTTCCTCATTGATGATCATGGCAAGTGAATCGAACCCTGTTTCACTGAAGTTTCTTCCGGCGATCATTTTCATATCCATCGTCGGGATAAACTCTTCATCAATGACCATGATACTGGTGATAATATTCGTCTCTGTGGCGCTTCTTCCTTCGGGAACAATGCCTGTGCGCCCAAGCTGTTGCCCCATCCGCGCCGTCGATGTCCCCGCGGAAACAATGTTGGGGTTCTTCCTGAGTTCGTCACGAAGTGTGGCGGACTTTCCAACAGCGGCACCGTTTTGCTGAATGGTGATCACCTGGTCACGGCTGTACCCGAGGTCGGTGGTCTGGATGAATTTCATTTGCTGGTACACGATACCTGTTCCGACCATCAACGAGATGGAGATTGTAAACTGAAGGATTACCAGCGCTTTTCTAAGACGTATTCCCTGGGTGGATGATTTGAAAGCTCCCTTGAGCACCATCACCGGTTTGAATGAAGACAGAACAAACGCAGGATAGAGCCCAGCCAGGATACCAACAGCGATGATCAGTCCCAGTAGAATAAATACATTCACCGGTTGCATTATGACGCTGAAGTCGGCGAACCTCTGATAAAGGTTGTTAAGTGATGGCAGAAGGGTGAATACGATGAGTAATGCGAGAAGGGCTGATACCAGAGTGACGAGGATCGATTCGGTAAGATGTTGATAAATGAGCTGGTGCCGCACTGCGCCAATAACTTTCCTCATGCCTGTTTCTTTGGCCCGCGTAGTGGCGTTGGCGGTCACAAGATTCATAAAGTTCACCGCCGCGAGGATGAGGATCAAAACAGAAATTGTGGAGAGTACATAAATGTTCAGTATGTCCGATTTATTCGAATTGCTTTCGAACAGTATTTCTTTGGAATGAAGATGAACATCGGCGAGGCGTTGGGTAGTAGGGTGGAAGAACTCTACTGAGTTGTTCTTCCTCGTGATTTCCTGCAGTTTCGAATTAAGATCAGCAAGATCCCCAGGTTTGTCCAGGAGCAGGTATGTAAAAGTGAAAATGCCTTGCCACGTTTCGAGGCGCTGACGGAGTCCGTCTTCATTCTGGCCAGGCACCAGCGAATGGAGCAAGTCGAATTGTATGTGCGACGTTTTTGGTGGATCTGCCAGCACCGCAGTGACGTTCAGGTCTGTCTGCTGGTTAAGCTTGATCGTTTTTCCAATTGGGTCTTCATTGCCGAAGATCTTTTCAGACAGTGATTTGGTGATAGCAATGGATCCCGGGTTATCCAGAATGCCTTCTTTTGGTCCTTTTAAAACTTCAATATCGAACACGTTGAACACGGAGGGATCCACTCTGAACGATGCGGTTGACTTTAATATTTTGTCGCCGTAACTCAGATCATACTGGCCACCACCTGTGAACCGGACGTAATCCACAACTTCCGGTAGTTCCTCCGTTGCAGCGGGGCCCAGCATCGGTTGGGTGACACCGACAAGCTTACTGCTCACGCCTTCTCCGTTATCAATGGTGAGCAGTCTGACGATCCTCTCAGAATTCGAGTGGTGACGATCATAAGAAAGATCTTCCTGGATGTACAGGAACAGGATGATGCTGGTGGCAAGACCGAGTGCGAGGCCGACGATCTTTATAATGGAAAAGGATTTTTGTTTGAGCAGGTTCCTTAGACCGATACGGAAATAACTTTGCAGCATATGCGGGAATTGAACACAGCCCAGGTCAATTAGAATGCCACCGAAAAACCTTTGATCTGGCTGAATTTACCAGGGTACCTCTCTCGCTGGCGTCCAGATCCGAACAAATTAGTCCATCGGCGGACGTCAGAGGTGGACCCAAATGAAGATGGCCTCAGTGGTCAGGCCCTATTATTTTTTAACTTGTCGCCGCCAGATGGAAACAAATTCTGACAGGATCCGAAAGATCATTCATGTAGACATGGATGCTTACTATGCCTCAATCGAGCAGAGGGATAATCCTGACTATAGGGGGAAGCCAATCGTGGTGGGTGGTTCTCCGGAGGGTAGGGGTGGCGTTGTGGCTACGGCAAGTTATGAGGCACGCCGGTTCGGGGTGCGATCCGCGATGTCGTCAAAGCGAGCTGTTCAGCTTTGTCCTAAACTGATCTTCGTGAAACCGAGATTCGATGTTTATAAAGATGTATCCGGAAAGATCAGAGAGATCTTCGGCAGATATACGGATCTGATTGAACCGCTCTCTTTGGATGAGGCTTACCTGGACGTGACCAGTGACAAGATGGGAATCGGATCAGCGATTGAAATTGCAAAGGCCATCCGGCGGAACATTTTTGATGAACTCTCCCTGACAGCTTCTGCCGGCGTCTCTGTTAATAAATTTCTGGCTAAGATTGCTTCTGATTTGCACAAGCCGGATGCATTGACGTTCATTGGTCCTTCTGCCGTCGAGAAGTTTATGCAGAAACTTCCTGTTGAAAAGTTTTTTGGAGTGGGAAAGGTGACTGCCGAGAAGATGAAGCGCATGGGATTACATACGGGTGCTGATCTGAAGATGCTTAGTGAATCAGACCTTGTAAAGCACTTCGGCAAGTCCGGATACTTTTATTATAAGATCGTGCGCGGTATTGACGAACGGGAAGTTAAACCCTACAGGGAGGCAAAGTCTGTCGGTGCGGAAGATACGTTTCCATTTGATCTCACCTCACTTGAAGACATGCAAACGGAGATTGATAAGCTGGCAAGGCTTGTGAGTCAGCGGCTGCAAAAGAATAATCTTAAAGGGAAGACCGTTACTGTGAAGATCAAGTTCAGTGATTTCAGGGTAATCACCCGCAGTCATACAGCAGTTGAAGGGGTGGATGATCGCCATAGTATTGCCAGTGAAGCAAAGACGTTGCTCAATGCTGCGGACGTTGATGGAATGAAGATCAGGTTGCTTGGAGTGTCTGTCTCGAATTTTCAGGACCGTGAGCCTGAGCTGAGGGAAGATCCGGCGCCGTATCAGTTGCGGTTGTTCTAGAGTGATATGCTCGAACAAAAAGAGAAAGCCGTCTCAAGAGTCTTGAAACGGCTTTCATTCTGACGTGTCGTCAAAGCTTATCGGCTCAGCTGCTGGGCCAGCTTGTCTTTGACAGCTTTCCCCACTGAGCTCTTAGTTTCGTCGAGCACTTCAGAAAGATTATTGCGGGCAATCTCTTTTGCTTGAGCCGAAACATCTTTGAGGGCTTCAGTAGCATTGCTCAACAATTGTTTGCCTTGCTCTGTGCTCAGAAAGTTTGCAATGAGACCCGCGAGTGCAGCACCACCCAGTGCTGCCAGTAATATTTTGTTTCCTCTTGTCATAACCTTTTTGTTTATTTAGAATAACAAGCTGCCACGCCTGTTAAGATTAATATGTTTATCTAAAAATGTGTGCCTGCATGCCATACAGTCGAAGGCTGATTTTTTAGTGACTTCATTCAACAGAACTCCTCAATTGAAGAACATTGATACGCCTCGATTGATTTTGCGTCCTCTCACGCTTGATGACGCACCCTTCATTATTAAATTGGTAAATACTCCAGGTTGGCTGCGCTTCATCGGAGACAAAGGTGTGGCGAATCTTGAGGGCGCGCGACGTTATCTCAACGAAGGTCCTCTCAAGAGTTATCGTGAAAATAACTACGGTCTGATGGCAATCGTGAAAAAGGAAGACCAGGCATCTATCGGAATGTGCGGGCTGGTCAGGCGTAGTTATCTTGATCATCCCGACATCGGTTTTGCCTTTCTACCAGAATCCACGGGCTATGGCTATGCACTGGAAGCAGTAAGAGCCATCTTGGAATGCTGTAGCGTCGATCAGCGATTCAGGACGATACTTGCTATAACGTCGACTGATAATACGCGTTCGCAGCATCTTCTTGCAAAATGCGGTTTCTTATTTGTACGGGAGATTTTGAACGATAAGTCAGAACCAGTCTTTCTTTACCAATGTGAGCTTCCTCCAGCCAATGAAAGTTTATGAGGGTCTGGCCTGCGTTCTTCATGACGGGCTGAGTAGTAGTGTTAATACCCAACGCCCGGTATCGAATAGAAGACAACAAATGGATTGCGCGGGAACGATTTAAGGAAGAGGAACCTGGCGCGAGGGATGGAAGTGAAAAGCCCGCAGCTGCGTAGGAACGTGTGTTGAGCGAGGACTTGTAACGGATGAGCCCGGCCCGTAGGGACGCGCCCCGGGTATTAAGTGCACTCAGCGCACCGTGTGAATAGACCGGTTAACCAACAGCTTCTGATCTCAATTGCTGAAGATTATCCGCGGATTCTCGCGATATAGGGCGACTGGCACGCCATCTCGCCCAGCGCTTCCAATGCTTGTTATCTCAACTCATTTGTGTCCGCGGTTAAAAGCTGCCAATGACAGTTTTAGAAGATACCCCGACTTGAACACACAGCCTGTCATCTCAACTCATTGCGCCCGCAGGGTATAAATTCTCTGAAAGACCGACCCGGTAGTTGTAAAATTTGTGCGTCATTCGATGCCCATGGGATAATGGCATTAAATTTTACGGAAATTACTGTTTGACTTCTGTTTATCGTTGTTTGATTGTCTATCAAACGCTTAGTCAAATAGTAAATTAGAATGGATCTTTTCTTCAATGATTTCATCTAAAGGAACAAGTGGGGAAAGAGAAAAACCTTCTGAAAAGGATAAGGATGAATTGACATTGCCGTTAGGCAGCAAAGCGAACATACTCGACGAGTTGCGGCAGAAAAATGTGAAGTTGATGGAAAGTGAAGAGAGATATCACCGCATGATTGACGAAGTGCAGGATTATGCCATCGTTATGCTTAGTGATACGGGAGAGGTGTTGAACTGGAATGCCGGTGCTACGCTGATAAAAGGGTATTCGCCTTCGGAAATAGTTGGTAAACATTTCCAGGCATTTTATACGAAAGAGGATCGTGACGCGGGCCTTCCGGAACATCTGTTGCGTCAGGCTCGTGAGAATGGGCGTGTAATGCATGAAGGTTGGCGGCTAAGAAAGGATGGATCGCGTTTCTGGGGAAGCGTTGTGATTACAGCCTTGCATGATAACACGGGTAAGATCATCGGTTTTTCTAAAGTGACAAGAGATCTTACTGAACGGAGGAACGCAGAAGAGGCCCTTCGCCGAAGTGCTGCGGAACTTGATCTTAAGAATAAAACACTCGAGCGACTGAACTCTGAGTTGTCATCATTTTCTTATATCGCAAGCCACGATCTGAAAGAACCATTAAGGAAGATCAGGACCTTTGCATTAAGGACAATAAGTCTGGAGGACCTCCCTGAGAATGCTGCAGCGCTTGTCGGAAAGATTATTCAGAGTGCTGAAAGGATGCAAAACCTTATTCAGGATCTGCTGATGTATTCGGAGGTGTCTAATGATGAAAGTGTATTTGAACCTGTTGATCTGAATGAGGTGGTTGGCAATGTGAAGAACGATCTCGAAGTGATGATCCAGGAGAAGAAGGCACAGGTGGTGGTAGATCATCTCCCCGTTGTGATGGGTGTTCCTCATCAGTTAAACCAATTGTTCTTTAATCTGATTTCCAATTCTCTAAAGTTCTCCAGCAGTGAGCGTATTCCTTCTATTATGATTACGTCACGTACTATTGCAGGTCCTGAGATTCCCGAATCACGAAATCTGGAAAACAGGTTCTATCAGTTGGAGGTAAAGGACAACGGTATTGGCTTCGATGAAGAGTTTGGAAGAAAGATATTTGAAGCTTTTCAGCGACTTCATTCCAGGGATGAATTTTCCGGAACAGGGATTGGACTGGCCATTGTGAAAAAGGTGGTTGAGAATCATAACGGCGTAGTCGAAGCGCATAGCGTTCCGGGTGTAGGATCAACCTTTAACGTGTACCTTCCTGTGGTGAATGAAAACCAGATAGCCTGATCAAAGATCTTTTCTCAAAGATATTTTTCCCGGTCCATAGCAAAGAAAGGTCACGCAACAGAACAGAATCGCCAACGCTGGCGTCATTCCCTCTATGGTATCATTCCGGTGAACCATTATTATCGCCACAAGGAAATTCAAAATCATTATAAGCGATGCAATTCTGATATGGTATCCTAAAACAATGTAGACCCCGCAAATAAACTGGGTATAAACTGAGACCACCGCGGACACAATCGGAAAGGGAAAGTGATTAGCCCTTAGAAAGTCTTCAAACGCGACCATGTGGTTCCAGCTGAAGATATTGTCGATGACACCATAGATGAGCCGTAAGCCAATGAAGAGCCTGAGCAACAGGATTGATAAGTCCTTTTGGCGTTCGAGCCATTGTACCGGGATGAATGTCATCGCATGCAGTGTTTCATTCAAAGTCCGGTGAATCATCGTTCACCTGATTTTAAGATACTATGTTTTACCTGGAGAAATCCATTTCGGCGTGGGAGGAGCTTTATAGTCCCGCATTTTTTCAAGGACTTCTTCTGCTGTCGTCCCTGAGATCAACATCTGTTGGTGACGGTCTGATAGAAAAGCGGTTTCAACCATATTGCTGAATAATGTGAGAAGGCCTTCATAGAATCCGGCGACGTTCAGAAGAGCGACGGGTTTGCGATGCAGTCCAAGCTGGGCCCAGGTAAGCATCTCGAACAGTTCCTCCATTGTACCGTAGCCACCGGGAAGTGCGATCACCCCATCACAGAGGTCATTCATCGTAGCTTTCCTTTCGTGCATACTGCCTACCTGGATAAGATTTGTCAGACCCGTGTGCGCAACCTCTTTGGTTCGTAGGAATTCGGGAATGACTCCGATAACTTCACCTCCGGCTGTCAGGGCGCCATCCGCGACAGCACCCATCAATCCGATCTTTCCGCCACCAAAGACCAGCCCGATGTTTCTTTCGGCCAGCATCTTTCCAAGCTGAAAGGCGGCCTTGTAAAAGCCTTCGTTGTTGCCTGGATTCGATCCGCAGAACACTGTAATTCTTTTCATCACCGGAAAGTTATGGTTCGTCTGGGAAATATAAAACCTTGCTTTCTCCGGTTTCCGGAATGGGATTTCCTTAACTGTTGTACCGTTAATTACGCTAAACCCGGCAGGCATGTCTACCGGTTTTCGCTGGTATTCTGAACAGGCGACAACGGATAACCAATGGTATTAAGGAGAAATTTGTTTAAGAGTTAAGGGAACAGTACAACGGATAGAATATTTTCGTTAGATTCGATAATTATTAACCCATTAGGTACTCACTAATTTCTTAAAAAAATGAACATTTATGTAGCCAACATTCCTTTCAAGGCATCCGAACAGGAATTCAGAGAACTATTCGAAGAATTTGGAGAAGTCTCCTCAGCAAAGATCATCATGGATCGTGAAACACAGCGCAGCCGCGGATTTGGTTTTGTAGAAATGGCCGATGAAAGCGCCGCACGCGAAGCAATAAATAAGCTCAATGGTTCTGATTTCCTTGGGAAAATACTTGTCGTGAATGAAGCCAAACCTAAAACCGACGGTCCTCGCAGTGGCGGTGGAGGATATCGCAGCGGTGGCGGCGGTGGATACGGCGGCGGTGGCGGATACAAGAAGAAAGATTACTAAGAACTATTTCATAGTTAATTTACTAAGGACAGGGAAACCTGTCCTTTTTAGTTTCCCGATATTGAGATTTTATATTGCGTATGAACAAAGATCTTGTACTCAGAGAACACCTGGCCATTGTAAGAACACAGCTCTCAAATGAAACCACATTGTTGTCGTACATCAGAACAGGATTATATTTTATAGTGGCCGGTTCTACCCTCGGACCATTGATGGAAACCACGTTCTGGCACATCGTTAGTATTCCTCTGATATTGATAGGTGTGATCATCATCATACTTGGCGCCATAAGGTTCACGAAGATCCGTAAGCGCATTGAGGCAAGCCGGGCCAACGTCGGGCAGTCTTCTGAAGCGTTCCTTCAATCTGTCATTAAAGGGGAATAGCGACGCCGTCAGGATAAAAATCATTTTGACGGTATTGATTTTTCGTCATTTTGCGACCCGTATTAATACTGAACTATCAATGAGAATAATTCTGATCCTTATCCTGGCAATTGCCATGGTAGTAAATACATCCGCGCAGAAGAAGGATGTGTATGTCGATAAACAGGGTGTGATGCGCTGGGGTGATTCCGGAAAGGAAGTTTACGGTTTCGGCATTAATTATACCACTCCCTTCGCTCATGCCTATCGTTCCGCTAAGAAACTTAACGTCGATGTAAAGAAAGCCATCGATGACGATGTGTATCACTTTGCCAGACTTGGTTTTGACGCCTTTAGAGTGCATGTGTGGGATACAGAAATAAGCGACTCTTTGGGAAATCTTATCGCGAACGAGAACCTTGATATGTTCGACTACATGCTGTGGAAGATGAAGCAGCGTGGGATGAAACTCTTCATCACACCAATAGCATTCTGGGGAAATGGTTGGCCTGAACCCGACCAGAAGACCCCTGGCTTTTCGGCGAAGTATGGAAAGGATGCATGTCTTACTAATCCTGATGCGATCAGAGCGCAGGAGAATTATCTCGCGCAATTCGTAAAACATGTTAACCCTTATACGAAGCTTGCCTACAAGGATGATCCTGATATTGTCGGGTTCGAGATCAGCAATGAGCCTCATCATCGCGGGAATCCCGCAGACGTGAAGACTTATATCAATCGGATGGCAGCTGCTATTCGAAATTCCGGAAGCCGGAAGCCGGTACTCTACAACGTAAGCCATAGTGTTCATCTCGGAAAGACATACTTTACTTCGAAGATTGATGGAGGTACGTTTCAATGGTATCCCACCGGACTCGGTGCGCGCCATGAACTGCGTGGCAATTTTCTTCCGAACGTAGACCGGTATACGATGCCATTTGATGATGTGCCGGAGTTTCGTAAGTCGGCGAAGATCGTTTATGAATTTGACGCCGCCGACGTAGGACGTTCCTATATCTATCCTGCGATGGCCCGAAGCTTCCGCTCTGCCGGTATACAATGGGCTACCCATTTTGCCTATGACCCCACGTTCATGGCATTTGCCAATACAGAATACAATACTCACTACATGAACCTGGTGTACGCTCCGCAGAAAGCCCTGAGTCTCAAGCTGGCTTCCGAAGTTTTTCACAAGGTTCCACGCTATAAAGATTACGGTTCTTATCCTGATAACACTTCCTTTGAGAACTTTCGCGTCAGCTATGAAGAGGACCTGGCCGAACTTGTAACGAACGAACAATTCATTTATACGAATGATACTAAAACCTCTCCACCCAATGCGTCTGCTCTGAAGGAGATAGCAGGATCGGGTAATTCGACAGTTGTGAAATACGAAGGAACAGGAGCTTACTTTCTCGACAAGCTTTCGAATGGAGTGTGGCGACTTGAGGTGATGCCTGATGCGATCTGGATCGATAATCTTTTTGGAAGAAACAGTCTTTCAAGAAAGGTGGCGGTGATTAATTACCGTGACTGGCCCATTGCCATTACGTTACCAGATCTGGCGGAGGATTTTGTGATAAGATCTCTAAAACCCGATCAGGAAACCAATGCAAAGGGGAATACTTTCAATGTGAAACCTGGCGTTTATTTACTGATCCGTGCCGGCATTAATGCAGGTGTTGATCCAAATAGTTCATGGAAGAACATCAAGGTGAATGAGTTTGTTGCTCCTGAAGGAAATATTGATCGAGTATATGTTGTGCATCGTCCTGACCAACAAGCCGCGGCAGGGAGAGCATTAACCATTAAGGCCACAATAGCCGCAAGGGAACGCCCTGACCATGTCATTTTGCATTATGGTATTACATATCCATCCCAACAGGTGGAGATGAAGCCTGTGCGTGGATATGACTACAGCTTCACTGTTCCCGCTGATGCGATGAAAGAGGGCTACCTGAATTATTATATTTCGGTCACGACAGAAGGGAAGACCGTTTCGTATCCTTCCGGCGATGAGGGCAGACCTGGTTCCTGGGACTTCCATGAGTCAAAGCCATATAGCCTTCCCGTTGTTTCAACGGATGTTCCATTGTACCTCTTTAACGCGTCTACAGATGCCGATGAGATGTCGCGAGAATGGAGACGCGGCGCAGGACTTATTCCTTCCGGAACACCGGGTAACGCTTCCCTTCGTTTTGATATCGAGAAGTTATTCGAGGTGGATCCAGAGAACCTGAATGCCGCTCCGGTGCACGACTATTCCATGCGCTACAACTTTGCGCCAAATATCAAAGGTCGCGCTGCGGAGCTGGGTTCATTTAAGAAGATCGTCGTGCGTGCGTGGGCTTCGGAGAAGTCAATACCGTTACAGATATCTTTGATCGACAGTGCTGGTAATACGGTGGGAGGGATCATTGAGCTCGCGCCAGGAAAACAGGAACACGTGTTGAGTATTTCCGGGTTAAAGCCGGTACCTCAGGTCATTCTTCCAAGGCCTTATCCAACATTTCTCCCATACTTCTTTGAATCCGGGGGGAAGAGTTTCGATCTGAAGAAGGCCGAGACCTTGCAGTTGTCTGTCGGGCCGTCGCTGAAGTCTCCGCAGGGGCCGTTCAGGTTTAGCGTTGAGAGCGTGCGATTGGAAAGGTGACAGGTGGCAGGTAGCAGGTAACAAGTAGCAGGTAACAGGTAGCAAGTCAGCCAGTCGGCCGGGTGGCCGGTCATGGTGGAGTGTTAATGATGGGGGTGTTCTGCTCTTCGGGGAATATCAATTTGTGCTGGCGGGTGGGCTGAGGCAGTAGCAGGTAACAGGTAACAGGTAAC
>JAEYXN010000313.1 GCA_023431285.1 Bacteroidota bacterium | reverse complement strand
GTTTGCTGCGCGTGAACGATATGATTTCAACTATTCCAAAGTATCAGGTAGCCGTGCCGTTGTGATCGTGGGAAGCGGGCCTGCTGGTTTGTTCGCTGCATTGCGGCTGATAGAGCTTGGGATCAAGCCAGTGGTGCTGGAGCGTGGGAAGGATGTACAAGCCCGTCGTCGCGATCTCGCGGCCATTAACAAAGATCATGTTGTGAATCCCGATTCGAACTATTGCTTCGGAGAAGGTGGGGCTGGAACATATTCAGATGGGAAACTCTATACACGTTCCAAGAAACGTGGCGACATCAGACGGATTCTCGAGATCATGGTGCAGCATGGTGCTAAGCAGGAAATACTGTTTGATGCACACCCTCATATCGGAACAAATAAACTTCCGATTCTTGTCGCGAAGCTTCGGGAAAAGATCATCGACTGCGGTGGTGAGGTCCATTTCGATACACGCGTCGAAGATTTCATTCTTGATGGTGATCGTATCAATGGTGTCGTTACGCAGCATGGAGATCGTGTTATTGGTGACGCTGTGATTCTTGCGACGGGTCATTCAGCACGAGATATCTTTACGCTGCTTCACCGGCGCAATATTCTTATCGAACAGAAGGCCTTCGCCCTTGGGGTGCGTGTAGAACATCAGCAGGAACTGATCGACCGCGTACAATATCATTGTCCGATCGATCGTGGTCCGTGGCTCCCGGCGTCTTCATATGCATTGGTGCACCAGGCTAACATCAATGGAAAGGAGAGAGGTGTATTTTCATTCTGTATGTGTCCCGGAGGCTTTATCGTCCCGTCAGCTACTACTCCCGGTGAGGTCGTTGTCAACGGGATGAGCCCCTCCAGGCGAGATTCGAAATATGCTAATTCGGGAATTGTTGTTGCCGTAAATGAAGCTGACTTTCAGGAGTACTCGCGTTTCGGCCCTCTTGCAGGAATGTATTTTCAATCCGCTGTAGAACAGCAAGCCTTCCGATCTGGTGGACAAACACAGCGTGCTCCAGCCCAGCGGTTGGTTGATTTCGTGGAGGGAAAGGTTTCGCCGTCGCTGTTGGAAACTTCGTATCAGCCCGGTCTGGTTTCTGTTGATATGAAAGAGGTGCTACCACCATTTATCGCCAACGCATTGCGACAAGGGTTCAAAGACTTTGGCAGAAAGATGAAAGGATATCTGACCAATGAAGCGCAAATTATCGGAGTGGAAAGCCGTACATCATCACCTGTAAAAATCCCTCGTATCAAAGAGACTTTTGAACATCCGCAGATTAAAGGGTTATTCCCATGTGGGGAGGGAGCAGGTTATGCCGGGGGAATAGTTTCGGCTGCAATGGATGGCGAACGTTGTGCAGAGGCAGCCGCTGGTATTCCCCGCTCTTCCTGAGGGATGACGTTTCAGGGCTTCAGCCAGGCGTCGCGCAATGCCAGCTGTTCAGGTGTAGCCTCTGCGTTGGGTGTCAAAACATGGCGCTTTACCATCTCCACTTTTTTTACAGAGGCCGAAAGCCGTACTTCCTTCCACTCACCAGATTCGTTTTGCCGAAGCACAATGTATGACAGCGTCTCCATTGAGGGTAACTCTTTGTATTTATGGTGCAGCATCGTTCCGAGCTCTGGTCCGAGGTCCGGGAGAACTTCGTCATTGATAGCAACGAGGATATCGCCTTCCTGAAGACCAAGTGCTTCTCCCATTGCATTCTGCATTTCAATAGAAGAAATCTGAAGCATTGGCTTGCTTTTATATTGTGTCACGCCCACTTCATTACTGGTGATACCAAGGCTGTAGTCTTCGTAGCGCTTTTCTTCCACATAGGTTACCCCGACTTTCGATAAGAGATGTTGCAGAGGTAGTACTTCAATTCCTTTTACGTGACGATTGAAGAATTCTTTCATCTCCGGAAACGTAAGCTTGGAAATCTCATCGAAAAGTCCGTCTTCAGGGAAAGCCTTGTCTTTCCCATATTTTTTGGAAAGGTCAAGCATCAGGTTTCGCAATCCATATTTTCCGTTCGAATGTTTGAGCAACTTAAGATCAATGGCCAGCGCAATCAATGCACCTTTCTGATAGACATTGTAGAATTGATCATGGTATTTATCAACGGTGTAACGGCTGATATCGGTGAACGGCACATCTTTGATAAACTGATCCGATGTGTGAAGCTTTTCGATCAGAATGTTGAGATATTCCTCTTGGGTGATCAGATCATATTTGACCATGACGTTGCTCGCGAAGTATTCAATCACTCCCTCATACAACCAAAGGTGCTGCGACATTTGAGGGTTGTTGTAATCAAAGTTGGCAATCTGATCTGAGTGGATGGTAAGAGGAGTGAGGATGTGAAAGAATTCATGTGCCGCAATATCACGAAGCTGCGTGTGCATCTCCGCAATGGTTTCCTCGGGCATATAGTATACAGAAGAATACGAATGCTCCAATGCTCCATAATCGACAACGGGCTCACTGGTGAAATAAAAAATGAAAGCGTACTTATCAACCGGTAACGTTCCGCCGAGAAATTCCTTCTGCGCTTTCAGAACATCACGGATACTGCCTGCGATCTCGCGTGCAGTCACTACGTTGTTTGGTGAATACGACCCGACAAGAACAGTTGTATTTCCCACGGCTATGGTGGCTGTATCCGGTTCACAGTACATAAATGGAGAATCGATAAGCCTGTCGTAATCTTCTGCAACGAATGTGTCCAGGATCGTGGTGTCCGCTTCCTGAATTGTCTTCTTCATATTTGCCAGACGAAGTCCTGTTGAGCCGTAGAACCTGGCGTTGCGCCTGAAACTCACCTGGAAAGGTAGCTTCTTCATCCCGTCAATGTATCCAAAGAACCCTCCGGTGTTTAACAGGAAATTCTTGTCTTCCTCGATGTTAGTTCCTGCCGGCCAGAAAATCTCAGGTCCGTCATCAGTTGCGTCAAAAGTGTCGTTTACCCAGTAGCCAATCTTTTTCATTTTGTTGGCCCGGCTGATGACCCATGCGTTGTTATCAAGGCGTTTTACCGGCAATGGGTGTCCTTTCCGGTCGAACGCCTGAAGAGTATCAACAAAACGTCCATAATCGGCGACCGCATAAGTTCCCGGCACTGTCTTGGGCATGTAAAATTTTACTTCCTTTGAGTTGACTGGTGGGGGAAGCAGTTCAACATAAAGTCTGTCGTTTTCCACCTTAGTGAGGTCAACCAGGTATTCGTACCGTTTCCCCTGCGGATACGCCGATAAGTAGATCAGGCAAAGTAGGGGGATCAGGTACTTTCTCAAAGGCATTTAATATTGCTGCTTTTGGGAACAAGATACCCTTAATTTATGGGTTGAATCAACGACTGTTTAATCAGCGGTTTAAATGAATTGATTATGGCAAAGAAGACTGTGATTATTGGAGCAACACCGGATCGAACCCGCTACGCGTACCTTGCAGCGCAAATGCTGACGGAATACGGGCACGACATCGTTCCGCTGAGTATTAAGAAAGGGAACGTTTTTGGCAATGAGATTCAGGACCTGCGTCAAAAGCCTTCAATTGACAATGTGGACACCGTTACCCTTTATGTTGGTCCGCAGAATCAACCTGAATGGACGGATTATATCCTTGACCTGAAGCCGAAGAGGATCATTTTTAATCCCGGCACGGAGAATCCAGACCTTGAAACGCGGGCTGAGGAACGCGGCATAGAGGTCGTGGAGGGCTGTACGCTTGTAATGTTGCGTTCGGGCCAATATTGATACCGTTGGCTATCGCCGTGGATAATTTTCCTTTTCAATGGCGATCACGCTGACACAAATGATCTTCCATTTTCCATTGATCTTCTCCAGAACGCGGACTTCTGCTTGTGGAGGACGATCGGAGTTATCTTTAACATGCTGGGTGAACCGCGCATAAGCACCATTTCCAAATATCTTGATGTCGTGCCACGTCCGGTCGATCCGAGCCGTTGAAGGTTTCGCAGTTCGGAAATAATCCCGGAATCCTTGTTCTATATTCTCCCAGCCCGAGAACGAATTGACATCTGTGGTGTCCGCGAAAGACCAGAATGCGTAAGAGTTGTGGGCCCACGAGTCAGACCATGTTTTGTGATCGATATTAAAGAATGCCTGTGTTTCTCTCTCGATGAGCTGCTTGATCGCTTCAGTATCATTTTTCTTTTGCGCTGCGCCGTCCAGGAAAGAGAATAACGCGAGCAGCAGAATGGCAGAATACGTTTTCATAGGATGCATTTTTGGGTGTGTAATTAAATTTACCCAAAGGCATTCATATTTCAATCGTTTTCGATTGAATAAAGAAATGATCAGATGGACCTCTGAATTAGTGGTTTACCCTTCCAGCTTACCGGAAATCTTGGCGGCATATGCCTCCAGCTTACCGATTTCCTGATCGATCATAAACAAGCCAACGCCTTCTTCTCCAATCAGATCGAAAAGCTCAACGGCACGCCGTGCAAGAGTCTCTTCTTCACGTTGTTCCGTAACATACCACTGAAGGAAATTGAAAGTAGCGAAGTCCTTAATCTGAAAACAGTGATCGACGATTGAGTTTATTGATTTAGTGACCTCCAGTTCATGCATGAGCACATGCTCGAAGACTTCCCGGAGAGAAGTGAATTTATGTTTCAATCCGGAGATCTCTGGCTGCAAAGCATGCCCGCCGGCAGCATTGATGTATTGGAACAGTTTCAGCATGTGCATCCTTTCCTCTTCGGAATGCTTGTAGAGGAATGCAGCTGAAACTTCAAATCCATGAGTATCGCACCATGAAGCCATTGACAAATATGCCGCAGAAGATTTTCCTTCCATGACAATCTGCTTGTTTAATAATGCTTCTGTTTCTTCAGTGATCGATCTCTTAGGGGTTATTTTTTGCTTTTCCATGTTCTCCTTGAGTTTATACAAATTTAATATTGCACCTCAGTTTCGCATCAGGTGCCGATGAGTATTTAAATGATAAAAAAAAAGCCATCCTGAAGATGGCCTTTTCTATTCAGTGCGTTCTCTTACTTTTTCTTTTTCGAGGCCACTTTCTTAACCGCGCGTTTTACCGCTTTCACGGCGTCCTTGGCCAGAACCTTTACAACCTTTCTCAGTGAAACCTTTTTCTTCGGAGACTTTGCTGCCGTCTTCTTTGCAGGCGCGAGTTTCTTCTTACCGGCTTTCACAGCCGTGGCTTTGGTAACAGCTTTCTTCACGGCAGATTTCTTAGCGCTTGGCTTCGCCTTTGTCTTAGCCACCGCTTTCTTCTCTGCTTTCTTCACGGACTTCTTCGACACGACTTTCTTTACAGAAGCCGCAGGTTTAGGCGCAGACTTCTCAACAAGTTTTTGTACTGCCGTCTTACCTGGTGTCTTGGTAGTTGGCTTGAGCTCCACTTTCTTTTCTTCAGCGAATTTCTTCGCCATAAGATTGAGTGCGGAGCCTGCTTTAAACCATTCGATCTGCCCTGCATTGTAAGTATGGTTTACCGGGAAAGAATCCTGGCTTCCGTCGCTGTGATTCAAAACAACTGTGAGTTGTCTGTCAGGAGCGAAGCTGGTAAGACCAACGATATCGATCGTATCATCTTCCTGGATCCTGTCGTAATCTTCTTTGTTGACAAACGTAAGAGCAAGCATGCCTTGCTTCTTCAGGTTTGTTTCGTGGATACGCGCGAAAGATTTTACAAGGATCGCACGAACACCGAGGTGACGTGGTTCCATTGCGGCGTGCTCGCGTGAAGAGCCTTCGCCGTAGTTTTCGTCCCCAACTACGATTGAGCCAATTCCCTGTGCTTTGTAGGCACGTTGTACATTAGGCACCTCATCATAGGTGTCGCTTAATGTATTCTTAACGCTATTGATTTTTTCGTTGAAGAAATTGGTCGCACCAATGAGCAGGTTATTCGAAATATTATCAAGGTGTCCGCGATATTTCAACCACTTACCTGCCATAGAGATGTGATCGGTGGTACATTTTCCTTTCGCCTTGATCAGGAGTTTCAATCCTTTAAGATCTGTTCCTTCCCACGGTTTAAACGGATCGAGAAGCTGCAGACGATCAGATGTAGGACTTACTTTCACTACAAGACCACTACCGTCTTTTGCAGGAGCGACGTACCCGGGATCCTTCACATCAAATCCTTTCTCAGGAAGTTCATCTCCGGTAGGAGGGTCAAGCTTCACTTGCTGACCTTGCTCATTCGTAAGGTAGTCGGTGACCGGGTTGAAAGAGAGGTCGCCGGCAATGGCCAGTGCAGTGACGAGCTCCGGTGATCCTACAAATGCATAGGTGTTCGGGTTGCCGTCGTTTCTTGACTGGAAGTTTCTATTGAAAGAATGAACAATGGTATTCTTTTCTTTTTTGTCAGCGCCAACGCGGTTCCACATCCCGATACAAGGACCACAGGCATTGGCAAATACTTTGGCACCAATCCTGTCGAATGTATCAATGAAACCATCGCGCTCGATGGTGTAACGCACCAACTCTGATCCTGGTGTGATCGTGAACTCAGCTTTGGTCTTCAGTCCCTTTTCAGCCACTTGTTTTGCAAGACTTGCCGCGCGGGAGATATCTTCATAAGAAGAATTGGTACATGATCCGATCAGACCTACTTCAACTTTCAAAGGCCATCCATTCTTTTCAGCCTCTTCGCGAATCTTTGAGATTGGCGTCGCAAGGTCTGGCGTAAATGGTCCGTTGAGGTGTGGCTCCAATTCGCTGAGGTTGATCTCAACGATCTGATCGAAGTATTGCTCAGGGTTCGCATACACTTCTGGGTCAGCAGTGAGGTGCTCACGAACTCCATTGGCAAGATTAGCAACTTCGGCGCGACCGGTAGCGATGAGGTACCGCTCCATCGACTGATCGTAACCAAAGGTAGAAGTGGTTGCCCCAACTTCAGCACCCATGTTACAAATAGTACCTTTACCTGTACAGCTCAGAGACTCGGCGCCTTCACCGAAGTATTCTATCACTGCGCCAGTACCACCTTTTACGGTAAGTATTCCGGCCACTTTAAGAATAATATCCTTTGCTGAAGCCCAGCCGTTGAGTTTGCCTGTGAGTTTCACACCGATGAGCTTGGGAAACTTAAGCTCCCATGCCATTCCGGACATCACGTCTACCGCGTCAGCTCCACCAACACCGATAGCGATCATACCAAGACCACCTGCGTTTACGGTGTGAGAGTCTGTTCCGATCATCATTCCGCCGGGGAAAGCGTAATTTTCAAGCACTACCTGGTGAATAATTCCGGCGCCGGGTTTCCAGAATCCAATGCCGTATTTATTTGAAACAGAGGAGAGAAAATCAAAGACTTCCTTGCTTTCGGTATTTGCCGTGGTAAGGTCTTCCCTTGCACCGGTTTTTGCAATGATAAGGTGGTCGCAGTGAACAGTGCTTGGCACAGCCACTTTTGGCCTGCCCGCAGACATGAATTGAAGCAGCGCCATCTGCGCAGTTGCGTCCTGCATGGCTACCCTGTCGGGAGCGAAATCAACATATGATTTGCCCCTGCCGAAGTTCTCCAGCTTTTGATCGGAGTGCAGGTGACTATACAGGATTTTCTCTGATAATGTAAGCGGACGATTCACTAACTGTCTGGCTTTGGCGATGCGCGACGGCATCTGCTGGTACAAAGCCTTAATCATGTCTAGATCAAATACCATATTTTGTTAAGTTAAACGCTGCTAAAGTATACTTTTTTTCTAATGCAGAGCAGCTTCCGCCCTAAGTAATTCGTGCGTTTCGATCTTGCCTTCCCGTATCTTATCCAACAAACCATTTAATTGCATGGTTTCCTGTTCGGAGAGATTGTCAAGGAGAGCTTCAAATTCGTCTATGGATCCTTGCATTTCGTCAAGGAGCTTAAGACCTGATTCAGTGATGGTCACTTCTACCGCGCGTTTGTCGTGCTCGGCACTTTTCCGTGTTACAAGATCCTTCAGCCGCAGTCTTTCGACAATACGGGAGGCGTCAGACATCTTGTCGAGCATTCGGTCGCGGATAAGATTCACCGATGCGTGACCGGGGTGCTGTCCACGGAGGATGCGGAGAACATTGTACTGTTGCCGGGTAATGTCATACCTCTTGAACACAGTGTTCATCTGGTCCTGAATGAAGTAACATGTAAAGAGAATGTTAAGGATCGCTTTCTGAGGCTCGGAGCGAAATTCCTTCTGTTGGATATCCTTTTCCAGAGTCATAATAATAGGAGGGTTGAGTTTAATTTCCCTCGAAATTAACCCATTTAATACATAAATCTTACACCACCCTTATTTATTGTGCGGAAAGTTCGACGACCGAATGATCGTTTATCTTATTTACTATTGATGTAATTCAGGAATTCCCGCTTGATATTTTCATTGTTGAAATGTCCCGAGAAGTAAGCAGTGCCAGTCTTGCTGTTAGTATCCCCAACACCTCTTGACGCGACGCACATATGGTTAGCATCGATCACTACTCCGACATGTTCCGTGTGAAGCACGCGTTCCATCTCTTTGCCTATCTGTACCGTTAGACGCTCCTGTACCTGCGGGCGCTTGGCGTAGTACTGTACGATCCTGTTTATTTTCGATAATCCGATCACTTTACCGCCAGAGAAATAAGCGACGTGAACTTTTCCATAGATTGGAACGAAGTGGTGCTCGCAATGCGAATAGAAAGTGATGTCCTTCTCAACAAGCATCTGATCGTAATTGTACTTGTTGTCGAACAATCGTGCATGAGGACGGTTCTTTGGATTCAACCCGCTAAACACTTCCTTCACATACATTTTCGCGACCCTTCTCGGTGTTCCTTTCAAACTATCATCAGTCAGATCGAGTCCCAGGATATTCATGATCTCGCGAAAGTGCTTTTCTATCCGGTCGATCTTCTCCTCATCATCAATATCAAATGCGTCCGGTCGAAGCGGAGTTTCGAAAGAAGATACGAAGTGATCCTCTTCGAGATCTTCGTCGATTGAGTTAACTGGCCGGGTATTCAACGAAGTTTCTTTCTGTCTCATAAAGGGTGATTTTCAATTCGTACTTCATTTCGATTTTTTCCCGGAGAATCTGCCAGATAACAACGGCAATATTCTCCGCTGTAGGATTCAATTCACGGAAATATTCTGTGTCAAGATTCAAATTACGATGGTCGAACCGGCTGATTACATTGTCCCGAATGAGATCACTGAGAAGCTTGAGGTCAAATACGTATCCGGTCTGTTTTTCAGGTTCGCCGATAATGCTGACAAGAAGCTCGTAGTTGTGCCCGTGATAATTGGGGTTCGCGCATTTTCCGAATACGATAGAGTTCTTCTCATCACTCCAGGCAGGATTAAAAAGCCGGTGCGCAGCATTGAAATGTTCCTTTCGCGTAACTTTTACTTTCATTCAGGCCGTCCAATTTCCACGCCATGCCTCAGCGCAGAGTCCAGGAGCTGGAAAGATAACATGATAATCCGGAAAAGGTTCAACCGACTGTTGCGTCCGCTGTGACCGTTTTCTGGTCAACAGAACAATTATTTGCGGGATTATTACCAGCAACCCATGAATTTTTGTAAATAGCCGTCAATTTCTACTATTTTGGTAGATAATGACTTTCGAGTGGAATGAATGGCCTGGCTTTGGTGTTTGACCGAAAACAACCTGGCTGCAGATGGCCAAAATGGAGAGCAGCAAGATGAGGATAAGACGAAATCTGGGACTCACGGCTGAAAAAATTAGGTTAGGTTGTCGAATTTAGAATATTAAAGCTTAAAATCAATACCGATCCATTATAAAATTGATTTTCTGTGAGTTAACAATTGCTGAATACAATGAAGTTCGAAGAAATCAAGACCCGCATCGAGGCTTACAGGGAGTCGGGGAAGAGCATGTTTACAACATCATCGTTCCAGTCCCACAGTCTTGTACTGTTGCACATGCTAAGCCGGATTGACAAATCAATCCCCGTGTATTTCATCAACACCGGGTTTCATTTTCCGGAAACGGTTCGTTTCCGCGACCAGGTAACTGATCTTTTCGGGATCAACACGGTTGATCTGAAGTCTGACGTTCCCAAGTTCATGCAACGTGATTTTGAGGGAAAATTATTATTTACTTCTGACCCCGACCATTGCTGCTATCTTAATAAGACTCAACCCATGGATGCCATCCTTCGCTCAAAAGATGTATGGATCAACGGGGTTCGGGCCGACCAGAGTGCGATCAGGGCTGCCATGAAGGTGGAACAGCCTGCGCAACACGGGTGTGTCAGATTTCACCCCATGCTGGACTGGAATCCGAAGATGATTTGGGAATATCAGAAGGAGTTTAAACTTCCCAGGCACCCGCTTGAGGAAAAAGGATATCTCAGTATCGGTTGTGAGCCTTGTACCAGAAGGCTGGATCCGGAAATGCAGGAGCGCGAGGCAAGATGGTTTGGAATGAATAAGGTTGAGTGCGGATTGAATACGGATCTTGTCGCCAAATAGGAAACTTATCTAAATCAATTTCTTTAAATGAAAGTCTTAATCACCGGCGGTGCCGGGTATATCGGGACAGAGTTGGTCGCCCACCTGATCGCTCACCCCGAAGTCGAGAAAGTGATCGTTTACGATAATCTCAGCCGACTCAACTATAACTTCTTTCTCGGACTGAGGCTTCAAAAGCATTATAAGATTTCCTTTATCAAAGGCGAACTCCTGGATAGCAGGGCCCTTCGAAAGGTGCTTAAGGGAGTGGACGTCGTATATCACCTGGCCGCGAAGGTAACAACGCCTTTCGCGAACACAGACGCCCATGTATATGAGCAGGTCAATCATTGGGGAACTGCAGAGCTTATCTATGCAGTGGAGGAAAGCAATGTAAAACGACTCATCTACGCGAGTAGTACCGGGATCTATGGTTCATCGCAGGCCGCGGTTGATGAGACCGCGATTCCAGAGCCTCAATCACTTTATGCAACGTCCAAGCTACGCGGTGAAGAACACGTGCGCCGTCTTTCTCAAAAGATCAACACCTATGTGATGCGGTGCGGAAACGTCTATGGCTATAACAAAAGTATGCGCTTCGACGCTGTGATTAACCGTTTTGTATTTGAAGCGAACTTCAGCAATATGGTGACAATTCAGGGTGATGGAAAACAGTCCCGGTCATTCATCCACATTGAACTCGTTGGAAAAGCATTAGCGAATCTTCTTGAGTCGGATCTCCCGAGCGGTACATACAATCTTGTGGAGCGAAACATTAAAGTACTTGACATCCTTGACGCGTTGAAGGAGCTTGTGCCGAACCTGGAGTTCATATTTATTAATCAGCACCTTCGGCTTCACGAAGTACATGTGAAACCCAATCCGATGGTGAACGAAAAGCTGGGCATTACAAATACGCGGCCTTTTAAAGATGAGTTGAAGGATTTTATAGCGAAATTCAGCTTCTAGTCACTCTCTTTCACGACGCTTAATATTGCGCGACTGTAATCCTTTCAATGGCGGATTAAAAACAAGGAAGCCGGTTGTGGTCCGGCTTCTGTTTCTGAGTTGTTAGCAATATTCGTTAAATACTTCCAGCAAGTGTTGCCCGATCATTTGAGCGTTTCTGCCTTCAATGTGGTGGCGCTCGACAAAGTGCACCAGTTCACCATCTTTGAATAACGCAATCGAAGGGGACGATGGCGGGAAAGGCAGGGTGTACTCACGCGCCCTGGAAACCGCATCTTTATCGACACCTGCAAAGACAGTAGCAAGGGTCTCAGGTTTTTTCGACGCATTCTGAAGCGCCCATTTAACTCCGGGACGAGCAGCGCCCGCAGCGCAGCCGCACACCGAATTGATCACCAAAAGGGTCGTGCCCTTATGATTCTGCAATTGCTGATCTACTTCTTCAGAAGTCTTGAGCTCCGTAAATCCACAGCTCGTTAGGTCTGTGCGCATCGGTGCTACTAGTTGTTCAGGATACATAAATATTCTCTGTTTATTATCGTTTTATAAGAAGCCTAACTCAAGCTTTGCTGCTTCGCTCATCATGTCCTGCGAATACGGCGGATCAAAAGTGAGTTCCACTTTTACATCGTTAACTCCTTCAATCGCTTTCAGTTTTTGCTCCACTTCTCCGGGAATAACTTCGGCAGAAGGGCACGAAGGCGAAGTGAGTGTCATCAGCACATAAACATTGTTAACAGGATAGACGCTTATCTCGTAGATCAACCCAAGCTCGTATACATCAACAGGGATCTCCGGGTCATACACGGTCTTGATCGCTGCCAGTACTTTGTCTCTTAAATCAGAAACATTGCTTTCTGGTGTTTTCTGATCTTGTTCTTCAGTTTGATTCATGGCTTGACCTCCATTTTTGTTTTGAACGCCAGCGCGTAAAGCTTCATCTGCCTTATCATGGCCGCGAAACCATTGGAACGCTGGGTACCAATGAAACGTTCCATGCCGATCCGGCTCATGAAATACAATTCCGAGTTAAGTATCTCCTCAGGGGTGTGTCCATTGAAAACTCTCAACAGTAAACTAACAAGGCCTTTCGTGATCGCAGTATTGCTATCTGCCTGAAAATCAATTTTGCCAAGGTCCATCTGAGCGGTAAGCCAAACCTTCGACTGGCAGCCCTTCACAATGTTGTCCTCAGTCTTGGCCGACTCAGGCATCTCTGGCAACTTCTGTCCAAGCTCCATAATATAAAAGACGGTCATCTCCTGGTCTCCATCCAGAAGAGAGAACTCACTGATAATTTCCTCCTGCGCTTTATCAATCGTCAGTTCCGCCATCTTGTTATTTCATGAAGTTGATTACTCTCTCCAATCCTTCCGCAAGCTGATCAATTTCCTTTTTCGTATTATAGACGGCAAACGAAGCCCTCACCGTCCCTTCGATGCAATATTGGGTCATTAAAGGCTGCGTGCAATGGTGGCCGGTCCGCACAGCGATACCGCGCGCGTCAAGCATCTGCCCAATATCAAAGTGATGAATGCCTTCGACGACAAAAGAAAGTACACTGACCTTTTGTAATGACGTTCCTACCAGCCGGACTTTCTTTAGCGCGCCAATTGTCTCGGTTGCGTATACTAACAAATCGTGCTCGTGTGCGGCGATATTTTCTTTCCCAAGGCGGTTGATGAAATCAAAGGCATATTTATACGCAACTACATCTGCAATATTCGGTGTGCCTGCCTCGAACTTATAGGGGAGGTCGTTGTAGGTTGTCTTTTCGAAAGTAACATCCTTGATCATTTCTCCACCGCCATGGTAGGGGGGCATGCTCTCAAGAATGGCTTTCTTTCCGTACAAGATCCCTGTTCCTGTCGGACCATACATCTTATGGGAAGAAAGGCAATAAAAGTCGCAGTCTAGATCCTGGACGTCGATAGGAAGATGCGCTCCCGCCTGGGCTCCGTCAATAAGAACTACAGCACCCGCTTCATGAGCAAGGGCAATAATTTGTTTTATCGGATTTATCGTTCCGAGACTGTTGGAAGCATGATTCAATGCCACGATTCTTGTCTTTGGCGACAAGAGTTTCTTGTACGCATTCAGGTCAAGGTCTCCTTCATCACTTACCGGGATAACCTTAATCTTAGCGTTCTTTCTTTCAGCTACCAGTTGCCATGGAACAATATTGGAATGATGTTCCAGCCCGGTAATAATGATCTCGGCTCCTTCGCTCAGAAAAGCTCCTCCATATGATGAAGCAACCAGATTAATACTTTCGGTCACACCACGCGTGAAAATGATCTCTTCCTCAAAAGTTGCGTTCACAAAATCCTTCGCCGCTTTCCTTGTGTCTTCATAGGCTTTGGTGGCTTTTTCCGCCAGGGTATGGATGCCCCGATGAATGTTGGCATTATAGCCTTTATAATAACCCACGAGAGCATCGATTACTTCGACAGGCTTTTGCGACGTCGCTGCATTATCTAAATAGACAAGGTCCCTTCCGTTAATCTTTTGATGAAGTATCGGAAATTCTTCGCGTATCCGCGCTACGTCAATCGACTGTCTTGCTGCCGTCAATCCATTCGCCATGTCTCAGAAGTTTTTATGAAGACGCTCACTGATAATCGAATCGAGATAAGCTTTGATCGCCGAATCTTTAACTGTCTCGATAAGTTCACCAGCAAAAGCATAAAGAACCATTGCCTTCGCAGTATCGCCGGAGATTCCGCGCGCACGGAGGTAGAACAGAGCCTCTTCGTCAAGTTGGCCAGTAGTGCAACCGTGGGAGCATTTTACATCATCAGCCCAGATCTCAAGCTGGGGCTTCGTGTTGACAGTAGCTTTATCAGTCAGAAGGATATTCCGGTTGGCCTGAAACGCATTAGTTTTCTGCGCATTGGGCCTTACATATATCTTTCCGTTAAACACTCCTTTAGCGCCGTCATCAATAATCCCTTTGTACAATTCACTGCTGTAGGAGTTCGGTTGCTTGTGATCCACAACGGTATGATTATCCGCTAGTGTGTCCTTGGCAATCAGGTACAGACCGTACATATGGGACTCAATGCCTTCTCCATCGAGCACGAGGTGAAGGTTATTCCTAACAGCTTTACCGCTCAACGTGAAAGTGTAAGTATTCACTCGACTGCTGCGGGTCTGCTGGAATTGCTTATGGTTGAACTGATAACGGTTTCCCTTATCGTTTTGAATAGTAAACCACGTCAGACATGCGTTTTCGTTTACTATGCCTTCTGAAACCTGGGTGGAGAATCCATTGGCATTTCCGGTCGTATCATACTTCTCCAGGATTGTAAGCGCACTGCTTTTACCCAGGATCACCAGGTTTCGGTTAGCGCTTACTATTTGTCCGCCTCTGGTATCGTGAATATGATAGACAAGGACTGGCTCGTCCACGACTTTGTTATCTGGCACCTGAATAAAAACACCATCTTTCCACGACGCTGTATTCCATGCAACAAACGCGTCGGCGGAATGATCAGCAACAGTGGCGAGATGCCGGAGAATAACATCCTTCTTTGTAATGACCGCTTCCGGCAAAGGGAGGATCTCCATTTTAGAAGACGGTGTTACGATGGAAGAATGCTCGCGTGAATATTTTCCGTTAATGAAAACAAGGACGTTGCCTTTCACTCCAGGGATAATGAAATCACTGGGGTGCACACCAACGCCGGGGCTATTTGCCAGGGAAAGATTGAAATTCTTTTCCAGGGCCCGGGTGAGAGGTGTGTGCTTGTACTCCTCATTTCGGGAAGAGGGAAATCCCATTCTCTGAAGATCCGCTAATGCACTTTGGCGTAACGCAGCGAGGGGAGATGTAGCATCAATCCCTTTTCCAGCGACAGCGACAGCGGCATCAGTGATATTATTTTCCACAACAACACTCATTTCAAATTCTCTTTTAAGCTATGGATGTTTCTTTGATCCAATCGTAACCCTTTGCTTCGAGCTCAAGTGCAAGCTCCTTCGTGCCTGACTTTACGATCCTTCCTTTATAGAGGACGTGAACGAAATCCGGTACGATATAATCGAGAAGCCGCTGATAGTGGGTTACTACTATAACAGCGTTTGACTTATTTCCGAGTTTATTCACACCATTTGCCACAACCTTAAGGGCGTCGATGTCAAGACCAGAATCTGTCTCATCGAGGATAGCAAGCTTTGGTTCCAGCATAGCCATCTGGAAGATTTCATTTCTTTTTTTCTCCCCTCCCGAAAAACCTTCGTTAAGCGAACGGTTCAGCAGTGACTGATCGATTTCAACCAGTTTCATCTTTTCTTTCATGAGACTAAGAAAAGAAACGGCATCCAGTGTTTGTTGTCCGCGTGACTCGCGAATCTGATTCACCGCGGTCTTCATAAAGTTGATGGTACTCACTCCAGGAATTTCAACTGGATACTGAAAAGCAAGAAAGACCCCTTCGCGCGCTCTTTCCTCCGGAGCCATCTCGAGAAGATCCTTTCCAAGGAAATCCACTTCCCCTCCAAGAACTTCGAATTCCTCGCGCCCCGCCAGAACAGACGCCAGCGTGCTCTTCCCGGAACCGTTAGGCCCCATGATCGCATGCACTTCTCCAGGTTTTACCTCAAGGTTGATACCATTCAGGATTTGCTTGTCGTCTATCCGTGCTTGTAAGTTTCTTATTGATAACATCTTTCTTAAGTATTTCAGGTTTCAGATTTCAAATTCTGGATTCATCGTCGGATTACACTACACATTCCGCCAATTAAGTTGATCGCGATTCAGTTCACCGTACGTTTCATCTGGATTCAAGACACAGCAAACGCGCTCTCACAATCATTGGAGTTTTCTCCATTGCCACAGTTCCGGTGTAAATGAATAATACCACGTTAACCAACCGAACCTTCAAGCGTAAGCGCTAAAAGCTTCTGGGCCTCTACTGCGAATTCCATTGGTAATTGATTCAGAACTTCCTTGGCGTAACCGTTGACGATAAGTGCGACTGCTGATTCTTCGTCGATACCGCGCTGGAGACAATAAAAGATCTGGTCTTCACCGATCTTTGAAGTCGTTGCCTCGTGTTCGATTTTGGATGACTTATTTTCGACGTCGATGTAAGGGAACGTGTGTGCTCCGCATTTGTCGCCCATCAAAAGAGAATCGCATTGTGAAAAGTTTCTGGCGCCCTCCGCACGTTTCATGATATGCACTTGTC
>JAEYXN010000107.1 GCA_023431285.1 Bacteroidota bacterium | reverse complement strand
ACATGGTGGGCGAGGGCGTTTTACATTTTACTAATCGTTGCAGCAGTCTACACGCTGGTTAAGATCAGGATCGAAAGAATCAAGATGCGTAACCAGCTGAACCTTGAAAGAATGGCGCGCGAGCAGGAGCATGAGCTGAGTGATCTGAAGACACAATTCTTCACTAATATATCTCACGAGTTCCGTACGCCGCTCACGTTGGTACTGATGCCTCTGGAGAGTTTGATGAACACGTCTCAGGTGCCGTCGTTCCTGCGTGAACGAATCTTTACTGCTTACCGGAATGGTGAGCGCATGATGAGACTTGTGAACGAGCTAATGGATTTCAACAAGCTGGACAATGGCGGTCTGACGTTGAATGTCCGTCATGGAGAGATTTTACGGTTCATCAAAGAAACCGCTTCTGCATTTATCGAAATGGCGGGAAAAAGGAACATTCGGTTTTCGATCCTTTCTACCGAAGCAGAAATGATGGGATGGTACGATCACGACAAGCTTGAGCGGATCATTTTTAATGTTCTTTCCAACGCCTTTAAGTTTACTCCGGATGGTGGTGAGATTAACGCGCACATTAATTCCAAGCATTCAATTATTGCGAACGGATCGTTGTGCCGTTGCGTCGAACTTGTCATCATTGACAATGGTGCGGGGATTTCTGAAGAGGAGCTGCCGCATATCTTTGATAAATTTTATCAGGCCAAGTCATCAAAGAAAAGTTCCAGCCCCGGTACAGGTATAGGACTATCTTTGACAAAAGCACTTGTCGAGCTGCATCAGGGAAGAATTACCGCTGAAAGTATTCCTGATAAATCAACTACGTTCACTATCCTCTTGCCGATCGACGCCAGTGCGTTTCAGATTGATGATGTTGTTGAAACTCCGGCGGATGTGGTCTATACTAAATATGAGATTGATACATTCGCGCAGCAGGAAAGTCCGGACAACGAACGTCGTCAGGTGCTCCTTGTCGAGGACAATACTGAGCTTCGCGAGTATCTTGTGTCTGAGTTAAAGAATGAATTCACTGTCCTGGAAGCTGCGAATGGGGAGGAGGGACTGGCTTTGGCTGCGGAACGGATTCCTGATCTCATAATCAGTGACGTCATGATGCCGCAAAAAGATGGTATCGAGCTCTGCAGTGCGATCAAATCTAACATCAATACGAGTCACATCCCTGTAATACTGCTTACGGCACGAACCACAGTCGAGGATCAGATCAACGGGGTTAACAATGGCGCGGACTTGTACATCACAAAGCCTTTCAATATCGGATTTCTTGTTGCGAACATCCGGCAGATTATTGCGTCGCGCCAGAAGTTGTACACGCGCTTTAGCCAGGATGTGTATCTGATGCCCGGGAAAGTTGCGACGAATGAGCTCGACCAGGCATTCCTACAGAAAGCGATTGACTACATTATTAATAACCTGACGGATTCGCAACTCAGCGTCGATTCAATTGCGGCAATCTTTAATGTGAGCCGGATGCAGGTGTACAGGAAGATAAAGGCGCTCACCGGGAAATCGGTTGTTGAGTTCATCCGAAACATCCGCATGAAGCAGGCGGTGAAGTTGATGGACACTCATAAATATACGCTGGCTGAGATTGCTTATCAGACCGGGTTTAATTCATCGTCTTATTTTACGAGATGTTTCAAAGAGGAATATGGAAAGACACCTTCTGAATACCTTCAACAACTTTAATGTTACAACATCACTGATTTAGTGCCTATGATGGATTACTTGTGTAAACACTATTCAGCTTCGTTTGAAGTTGCCCTGTTGCGTTGCTGCGATTTTGACTGTTTGCGCGACTCGACTGCAAAAGGGCGAAGTCGTTTTTTGCGTGATTTCATGGGAATTTATGGTGAAATCCTACGCGGTTTTGAGCGTCGCAATTTCATGGTATCTGGGGCGAAAACTGCGTGAATAGTGCTAATTCGCCTGATTTAAATCGATTGTTACAAAGTTGACATTGATTGTTCGATTCTTAATAACATTACTTGCGGCTATGTACCCATTTTTAGCTAAGCGTTTGTTTGGGTTTATGGTTAGTCGGGGTGAAGTGGCTTACATCGCATCTTCCTAATAAGTGCTAGTAAGGACCTTCGACCCGGCTACCAACGCTTTTTTTTATGTCTAACCTTAAACCACTACTCGTCCAAAGGAAGCAGAACATTCCACCAAGACACCTGTCTTTCAGGGTCACCCCCACCAGTAATAGTTATTGAGTGGAGAAAGGATTTACCCCAAACCTTATTAATCTAATCTATGACAAAATCCTACCTGAATTGTTCAAGGTCGCTGCCAGGCTCTGCCGGGGCGACGGACTGCGTTATCGTAAATCAAGACGACCAGGTCCTTTTATCGGATTCTAACAAAACCAAACTATGACGAAACACTACAAACTTAGCGGGTTCTTAAGCTGGTGCTGCCTTACCATGGCACTCCTAAGTATTTCAAATCTGGCAGGTGCCTCCGTGGTTGAAGATTCAAAATTCATCACGAGCGAGTTCAGTGACATCCGCGTCACTGGAGTTATCACGGACACGGAATCAAATCCTATTCCGGGAGCAAACATTATTGTAAAAGGAACTTCTCTCGGAACTACTACCGATTCAGATGGTAGATTCGCGCTTGATGTTCCGGATGCAAGCTCTGTTCTTGTGATCAGCTTTATCGGCTACCTTTCACAGGAAGTCGTGGTTGGCAACCAGACAAACATCAACGTAACACTGGAAGCTGATGTAAGACAGCTTAGCGAAGTTGTTGTCGTTGGTTACGGTACACAGAAAAAAGCTTCTGTGACTGGTGCAATTTCTTCAGTTTCAGCTGCAGAGATCAGCACACAGCCTGTTGTGAACGTAGGCCAGGCATTGCAGGGACGCGTTGCTGGTGTTACGGTAACAAACAACGGAGCTCCTGGTGAAGCGCCAATTATCCGTATCAGGGGTATTGGAACTATCAATAACGCAAACCCATTGATCGTTGTTGACGGATTTCCTACTTCTGACCTGAACAGCTTCAACCCTAAAGACATCGCTTCAGTAGAAGTATTGAAAGATGCGAGTGCAGCGGCGATCTACGGTTCTAGAGCATCAAATGGTGTGATCCTGATCACTACCAAAGGTGGTTCAAACAACCAGAAGATGACGGTTAATTTCGACAGCTACTATGGCGTTGAAACACCATGGAAAAAGAAAATCGACGTATTGAACACAGAGCAGTATATTGATTTTGCTACTGATCTGTTGTCCAATGCCGATATCTATTATAATGAGACCAACGGTACAGACCCTGACCGCGTAGTTGGCGTTAGCGTACCTGGCAGAATCAAGACTGGTCTTGATCAGCCAATTCACTCTCAGACATCACAGACTTTCAGACAGACAAACACTGACTGGCAGGATGCCATGTTCAGATCAGGCCGCATTCAACAACATAAAGTTGAGCTTGCTGGTGGATCTGCTGCATCAAAGATCTTTACATCTTTCGGATACTTCGAACAGGAAGGTATCATGCTTGGTACAGGATATCAAAGAGGTGATGTGAGGATAAACTCTGATCACAACATAAATAAGAGAATTACGATTGGGCAGAATTTCTACGCGGCATATGATGAGCGTAAAATAGAGCAACAGTCAGGTGGCCGCACTCAGTTGCAGCACATGCTTCGCAGTGCTCCTTATTTCCCTATTTATAGCCCTGATAATTTCGGAGGCTTTTGGGGTGCGCAGGCTGTGGATGGTTCCGATCCGGAAAACCCAGTACGTATTGCTGCAATGGATCAGCAGAATCAGCAACGCCTGAAACTCCTTGGTAATGTTTATGCCGATGTGAAGATCCTTGACTTCCTCACTTATCGTTTCAAAGCCGGTATCGACTATGTTGACTACACGCAACGCAGCCACTCGCCAGCTTACAGTACTAACGGTTACTCAAACAGACCAGCAGCCACAATCAACCAGAACCGTCAGCATTTCGCTTCAGTTCTGTTGACAAACCAATTGACTTTCAGTAAGGATTTTGGTAAGCATTCCGTTAATGCTACAGTAGTTGCAGAACAGCAGACAAACAACTTCTCACAAATCTCCGGAAACGGTGAGAACGCAATCTCTAACGAGATTCAGGAACCAGTTGGTTTGTCTAGAATTGGTTTCAGTGGAAACAAGGGCGAGTCAGCCCTGATCTCGTATATCGGAAGGGTAAACTACGAGTATAATGGCAAGTACCTCATCGGTGCATCGTTCAGACGCGACGGATCATCAAGATTCACTGCAGACAACAAATGGGGTAACTTCCCGGCAGTGTCAGCAGGATGGCGTATCAGCGAAGAGTCGTTTATGGCAAACCAGGATTTCGTCAGTGATCTCAAAATCCGTGGTAGCTATGGTGTGACTGGAAACAATCAAAGTGGTGACTACGCTGCAATCTCTACTATCACAGGAAACCAGATCTATTGGTTTGGTGGAACAGCCGCAACTGGTTACACTATTCGCGGAATGGCGAATAAAAACCTCAAATGGGAAACTACCTATATGAAGAACATCGGGTTTGATCTCGGAGTTCTTGATAACAGGCTTACCATGTCGTTTGAATACTTCAACAACGTAACTAAGGATATGATCATCCGCCGTCCTATTCCTCCATCTTTCGGTTATGACGGAGATCCGTTTGACAACGTAGGCGAGGTTGAAAACAAAGGTATCGAGATCGAGCTTGGTTATGAAAAAGCGACTGGTGACTTCACCTACTCTGTATCTGGTAACATCTCTTTCATACAGAACGAAGTACTCAGCTTGGGTGACGAAGGAACTACCATAGCGCAAGCAGACTGGTACGGAGACAACCTGACCCTCACAGAAGTTGGTCAGCCTATCGGATACTTTAATGGCTATGTGACTGACGGTCTTTTCCAACAGGGAGATGATATGTCAATGCAACCTAATGCGCGTCCTGGTGATATCCGTTTCAGGGACACCAATGGCGATGGTCAATTGACTCCTGATGACAAAGTGAACATCGGACATTTCATGCCTGACTTTTCATACGGTTTGAATTTCTCTGCCAACTACAAAGGATTCGATGGCTCATTGTTCCTGCAAGGTGTATCTGGTGGTGAGATCTATAGCATCGTGAAGTATGACATGGAAGGTATGAGCAGGTTGTTCAATGCGTCAACAGCTGTATTGAACAGATGGACTCCTGAGAACACAAACACAGACGTTCCAAGAGCGGTGTCAGGTGACCCTAACCAGAACGCAAGAGCTTCTGATCGTTTCATCGAAAATGGATCTTATTTTAGAGTGAAGAACCTTACGCTTGGTTACAGCTTCGCTAATCCTGGATCTTTCACGAACAATTCTATCAGCAAACTGCGTATCTACACTACCATGCAGAACCTGTTGACGGTTGCTAAGTATGACACGGGTTTTGATCCTGAAATCGGGAACAGAAACGCGGGTGCTAACGGACTGACCTCTGGTATCGACTATGGACAGTATCCTCAGGCACGCAGTATTGTGGTTGGATTGCAGGTTGGATTCTAAGGGGCTTTATCTGAACTATTAATACGAATTTGTAATGAAAAGAAAACTAATATTATCACTGGTCGGGAGTCTTGCCTTCACATTGTCATGTAATGATAGCGTGCTGGACAAAATCAACCCTAACGACCTTACCGCTGATTCATTCTATAGAACAAATGAACAGGTGGTGAGCTCTGTAAATGCGGCGTATTCAAGCTTACAAAGTCTTGACCTTTTCTGCCGTGAGTATTTCTTCCTGCACGATATGCGTGGTGATGACATGCAATCTGGCGGAGGTAACCTTGAAACACACCGAGCGCAGCTACTGGGCGGAAGCCACGATGCGTCAAATGGTGTCCTTTCACAAGTATGGAAAGGATGGTACCGCGTCATTCACCAGGCTAACCAGGTGATCGAGAATGTTCCACTGGCTCCTGAAGCAGTGTCAGCGGACATCAAAACGCGTGTAGTCGGTGAAGCGAAATTCCTGAGAGCACTTGCGTACTTTGACCTTGTTGTTATCTGGGGTGGAGTTCCTCTTATGGATACTTATGCTAAGGCAGTAGGCGAGGATAAAAGCAGAGCAAGCGTTGAGGAAGTCTATACTCTGATCATCAACGACCTGACGGATGCAATTGCAGCCCTTCCTTCTAAGACAGCTTATGCTGGCGGAAACGAAGGTAGAGCAAGCAAAGAAGCTGCTCAAAACCTGCTTGCGCGTGCCCACATGCAAAGAGGCAACTACAACCTGGCAGAACCGCTGCTGCAGTCTATTATCGACAGCGACGTGTTCGACGGCTGGGATGAAGTTCCATACATTGAAAACTTCCGTGAAGAAAATGAGTTCAACACAGAGTCTCTGTTTGAAGTTGTGTTCACAGAAGCGAACGGTGGATCAAGCTGGGATGGATCCGGACAAGGTACTGCTACTGAAGTAACTTTCCGCGGTCAGGAATATGGTCCTAACGCATGGAGAAACCTCCTTCCCTCCAACTCCCTCATGGATGAGTTCGAAATGGAAGACAAAGGTGACGCTAAGGACGATCCTAGATACAATGACTCATTCTACTTCATTGGAGATACTTACAACAATGGACAGAGTGTTTTGCAGAACTGGGGCTGGAAAAAGTATCAGAAGATCTACAAGGCTGAAAACGAAGATCAGAGATCTGGTATCAACATGAGAGTAATGCGTTATGCTGAGGTTCTCCTCAACATGGCCGAAGTTCAGAATGCATTAGGAAATGATCCCGATGCTATCGACTACCTGAACCAGGTAAGATCACGCGTCGGCGTTGATATGCCTCCATATCCAACAGCTAACTACCCTGTGAACAGCCCGAACGAAGTATTCCGCGCGATCGTTCACGAAAGAAGAGTTGAGCTGTCAGGTGAGCAGATCAGAAACAGAGATATCCTTCGTTGGAGAGCCCTGAACAAAATCCCTACTGTGATCCCTGAGCCAATCGCCTACATGTCAGAGAAGCATCTTCTGGCGCCAATTCCACAACAGGAAATCAATGGTAACGCCGTTCTTACTGAGGCGGACCAAAACCCTGGATGGTAATCAATTGTTAGATTAGGATTCTTATAGAGAAAGGAGCGTATCGTTCGCTCCTTTCTCTTATTTAATTAGTGAAGATTCATCCCTTACCTCTACCTGCAAAGAAGATGTGCCGTTCCTTTAAACGCTGTGGGTTCCTATCCATTTATCATCCCATAACCATAGTAATTCTCACATCTCTAATGTGGGCTTGCAAGTCCGGTGATTCGGACAAGCTATTTAATCTCCTCCCTTCATCTACAACAGGTATCACATTTAATAATAAGCTGATTGAGTCAGATACCTTCAATGTCATTACGTTCGAGTACATCTATAATGGCGCAGGCGTCGGAGTAGGTGACTTAAACAATGACGGATTAACTGATATTGTATTCGCCGGGAATATGGTGCCAAGTGCCGTATACCTCAATAAAGGTGATTTCAATTTCGAAGACATTACAGCCAAAGCCTCGTTAAACACGTCGGTTTGGTGCACGGGAGTCTCTATGGTTGATATTAACCAGGACGGCCTTCTTGATATTTACTTCTCTACGATCCAGCCTTATACTGATAAACCTTCCGTTCCGAACCTTCTGTTTCTCAACAGAGGAGTTGACAAAGACGGCATTCCCACCTTTGAAGAGGTTGCTGCGAAAGTCGGCCTCGCCGATCTAAGCTACGCCACTCAGGCAGCCTTCCTTGATTTCGATCTTGATGGCGACCTCGATATGTATATGCTTACCAATGCGCTGGAAAAATACAATAGAAATCAAATCATGGGCCTTCGCAATGATGGTACCGGGAAAAGCGTCGATAAGTTCTATCGCAATGAAGGGGAGGTCGATGGCCTGCCCGTATTTAAAGACGTCTCCGCTGAGGTCGGCGTACAGGCTGAGGGTTGGGGACTTGGAATTGTTGTAAACGATATCAACGGCGACGGGTATCCCGACCTGTATTGCGCAAACGACTTCATGTCGAATGACCATCTCTATATCAACACTGGTAATGGTAAGTTCGACAACCGCATCAGCACCATGCTCAAGCACCAGGAACAAAACGGAATGGGAATGGACATCGCCGACATCAACAATGACGGGTTGAATGACATCGTTGTAGTGGACATGCTCCCGGAGGACAACCTCCGGCAGAAAACAATGTTCTCCACCATTCCGCATAATAGTTTCCGTCTGTATCGGGAAAAGGGTTACGAATATCAATACGTCAGAAACGTACTACAGATCAACAACGGCAACAATACTTTCAGCGATATCGGGTTGTATTCGGGCATCTATGCTACGGACTGGAGCTGGAGCGGCTTATTCGCTGATTTCGACAATGACGGCTACCGCGATCTGTTTATTGGAAATGGCTATCGCAAGGATGTTACAGATCAGGACTTTATTTCCTACGGAAAGGAGCTTGCGATGTTCACCACCGATAAGAACAGGATGAAAATCATCCGTGAGGAAATAGAAAAACTTCCTGGAGTGAAGAAGCCAAACTTCATGTTCAGGAACAACGGTGACCTGACATTCAGTGATAAGGCTTCGGAATGGGGTATGGATCAGATTTCATACTCTAACGGAGTAGCTTACGCCGACTTTGACAATGACGGAGATCTGGACCTCGTGACCAACAACATCAACGACGAAGCTTTTGTCTATCGGAATGATCTTATCACAAAAGAGAACAAGGGTGACCATCATTTTCTTCGCGTGAGATTAGAGGGAGCCAAAGGCAACCTTGCGGGATATGGAACGAAGATCAATGTCTATGCAGACGGTAAATCATACTTTGCAGAGCATCAGGTTGTGCGGGGTTATAAGTCAACGGTAGAAAACATCGAGCACTTTGGTCTCGGTAAACTTTCTTCCGGAAAGATAGATTCAGTTGTAGTCACCTGGCTCGGAGGAAAACGGCAGGTATTGAAGAACGTACCTTCAAACCAGACCCTTGTAGTAAAGATTGCTGACGCTGTTCAAGGGCAAACACAAATTACGCAGCCTGTTGCAATGATGAGCGAATCGCACAGTGCGCACAACGTTAACTACGTTCATAGTGAAGTTGAATTTGTAGACTTCCTTGAAGGCCAGTTTTTGTTACCTCACAAACATTCTCAGGGAGGACCTGGAATCACAGTTGGCGACGTGAATGGTGATGGCCTTGATGATTTTATCGTTGGTGGATCCGCTGGAAAAAGTGCGCAGGTATTTCTTCAGAAAGCCGATGGGACATTTCAATCCAATCAGCTTCAGGAGAAACCAAATGAAGACATGGGAGTGCTCTTGTTCGACGCAGACAACGATGGCGACCTTGACCTCTATTGTGTCAGCGGAAGTTCTGAGTTTAAGAGTGACGTGAAGTTTTATCAGGATCGTTTTTACAGAAACAACGGTAAAGGAAAGTTTGAACTTGACACAGAAGCATTGCCGGAGATCACAAGTAGCGGGGGATGTGTAGTTGCCAGCGACTTTGACCGCGATGGTGATCTGGATCTTTTCGTTGGCGGACGTATTTCTTCTCTGCGCTATCCTGAAACTCCTGAAAGTTATATACTCGTTAATCGTGGCGATGGAAAGTTTGAAAATCAGACAGAACAACTTGCCTCAACACTAGTCCGGGCAGGAATGGTTACGTCAGCAATCTGGTCTGATGTGAACAACGATGAATGGCCAGACCTCGTGGTGGTTGGAGAATGGATGCCTGTAACATTCTTTATCAATCAGAGTGGTAAATCATTCGCTCCGGTAACATTGGAGAACTCAACAGGGTGGTGGAACAGTATCACTGGCGGAGACTTCGACAACGACGGTGACATTGATTACATTGCCGGAAACCTTGGACTCAATTCCATTTACAAAGCGTCTCCCGAAGAACCGGTCACGCTATACGCCAAGGATTTTGATAACAATGGATCTGTCGACGCGATACTGTGCCGTTACATCCAGGGTAAAGAACATCCTGTGCATCCTCGCGAGGCTCTCACTGCGCAGATTGCCAGTTTGAGAGGGGTAGCGACCAGATATTCCACATATGGTGGTATGGGCATCAAAGATCTTTTCTCAAGAGAGAAACTTCACGATGCTACGGTGTTTAAGAGTACGCAGTTTGCTTCCGTTTATATCCAGAACAATGGAAACAATAATTTCGAAATTAAGCTACTACCAGCAGAGGCACAGTTCTCGCCTATGTTCGGAACAGTGGTTACCGATGTAAACGAGGATGGTAATCTTGATGTGCTGGCGGTTGGAAACAGTTATTGCACGGAGATTCTGACCGGGTTTTACGACGCCGGAATAGGAAACATGCTTTTGGGTGATGGGAAAGGAAACTTTAAATCAGCATCCGCTAAAGAGTCTGGATTCTTTGTTGATGGCGATGCCAAAGCATTGGCAAGTCTGATCTCTGTAGGAGGAAAGCAGCTTTGGCTCGTCACCCAGAACCGCGACAGTCTTAGAGTGTTCTCGAAGTCGGCGAAGGAGGCCAGAAATAATGAATCAATTGTTAAGCTGGCTAGTCATGATGATTTTGCGATTGTTGAGCTGCTGAATGGACAAAAGAGGAAAGAGGAATATTACAGAGGTAGCGGCTATCTCTCTTCGTCAACCAGAGCAGTCGTAAAAAACAAGAGTGTTTCAAAAATCACGATTCCGGGAAAGAGCAAAGAAAAACTTTAGCCAGCTTTTGCTGCAGATAGATAATGAGAAGAATTGCTTGCGGTTGGGTTATCATCACTTGTGTCATTCTGTCGGCTTGTCGTAGTAGGGAGGAGCGTTCTCACATCGGCATGCTCCGTCATATGAAGATTGTAAGTGATCACTACGGACGTGCTGACAATTCCTATGCATCCGAGCCTCAGTTCTTATATTTCGATTCCCTCGTCAAAGCTTCTCAGAGCAAACAGGACATCATGATGTACAACCTCAGAAAGTCTATTGCGCTCATAGCACTCGGAAGAGAAGACGAAGCGGTGGATGTCCTGGAGCAACAGGAAAAATTGATCAAAGCGGAGAAGATTCAGGGGATGTATCGAAACCGTGTACTTCTCGCTATGGCGTATCTTCGGGCCGGTGAACGAATGAATTGTGTCAAGAATCATTCGGCCGAGACATGTATTCTTCCAATTCAGGGTGGAGGGATTCACCAGATACCTGATGGGTCCCGGAATGCTGCACGACTATATGAAGAGCTGCTCAAGGATAATCCATCAAATCTTGAATACCGGTGGCTTTTGAATATCGCTTATATGACGCTAGGAGAGTATCCCTCTGGCGTTCCGGCGAATCTACTTGTGCCCGGGCTGGATGCACAGCTAAGTGAAGCAGACTCGGGAATTGTTGTCAAACCATTTCAGGATCTTGCGGGCCCATTATCTCTGGACATAAATAACATGGCTGGTGGATGCATCATCGATGATTTCGATAATGATGGATTCCTCGACATAGTCACATCGTCATGGGATGTGGATGAGGAAATGCATTACTTCCGGAACAATGGTGACGGATCCTTCACGGAGAGATCAGAAGAGTCGCGGTTAAACCAGATCAAAGGAGGGCTGAACCTCTTGCAGACTGATTATAACAACGATGGCTTCAAAGACATATTCGTCTTACGAGGCGCGTGGCTTCGTGGGAAATATGGCCAGCAACCAAATTCACTTCTGAAAAACAATGGTGATGGCACGTTTACAGATGTTACAATCATCGCCGGATTACTCTCGTTCCATCCAACACAAACAGCTACCTGGAATGACTTCAACAAAGACGGATGGCTTGACGTGTTCATTGGCAACGAGTCATGGGATGGGAATGAAATCTCGGGTAAACATCCCGCAGAGCTATACATCAACAATGGCGATGGAACATTCACCAATGTAGCAGCCGATGCTGGTGTTAACGTATTGGGATTCGTTAAAGGCGTCACTTCCGGTGATTACGACAATGACGGGTGGGTTGATCTTTTTGCAACGTCGCTCACAGGTGAACGTTTCCTTTTGCGAAACAAAGGTGTGAAAGGCGCTACGCCGAAGTTTGAGGATGTTACTTCACAGGCGAAGCTTACAAGTACTGATGTAAGCAAGACGTTTCCAACGTGGTTCTGGGATTACAATAACGATGGATGGCTCGATCTTTTCATGGGAGACTTTACCTTTGACATGCCCATCTCCAGCTATTCTGCAGCTGAAGGGCTGAACATCCCGACAGGCACATCGGGAGCATGCATACTGTATCGTAACAACCAGGACGGTACCTTCACCAATGTATCCGCGGAAACAGGTCTGACCAAGAAGGCTTTTACGATGGGATCTAATTTTGGCGACATCGACAACGATGGATTTCTCGACTTTTATCTAGGAACAGGGAATCCGGAATTTGAGTCCATCGTGCCCAATAAACTTTTCAAGAACATCGGAGGCGAAAGGTTTGTCGATGTGACAGCACCGGCACGGATGGGACACCTTCAGAAAGGACACGCAATTTCTTTCGCTGACGTCGACAATGATGGAGACCAGGATATTTATATCGAGCTCGGCGGGGCATATAAAGGAGATTCATTCCACAATTCATTTTATGTAAATCCCAATCAAGACGAGCGTAATAAATGGATTGTGCTGGACCTGGAGGGCACGGAGTCTAACAGGCTGGCCATCGGGACCAGGATAAAGCTGTCATTCACCGAAGACGGAAATAAAAGATCTGTCTATCGCGATGTAAATTCCGGTGGGAGCTTCGGTGCTTCCCCATTGCGAAAGGAAATCGGCGTAGGGCGCACTGACGTCATCGATGAAATAGAAATTCAATGGATTAATGGTAAGAAGCAGGTCTTTAAGGATGTGAAACCTAATCAGTTCCTCAAGATTGTAGAAGGGCAGGATAAAATGCAGAGGGTGCCTCAGAAGACGATTAGTTTTCAAACGACGCATCAACATCATCATCATTCAGCCTTTTTACCAGACGCAATCACTATTTGTAAATAACCAATTATTAGAAACGATCAATAAAAACAAGATTCATGAAGAAGTACTTTCTCTCTCTCACACTCTCTATTTGTGCCGCCACGTTCGGCCTGGCTCAGTCAATCAAAGAGGATTTCAAACCATCAACACTTAACCAACCCGGTCAGGAGTATCCACAGGTAAACTCGCAGGGATACGCTCGCTTCAGGATCATCGCGCCTGCTGCCGATAGCGTGCGTGTAAGCCTTGGGTTGGGAGGAAGCGGCGGAACCAAGCTTGAGAAAGCTGAAGACGGATCATGGATGGGTACAACGGCTGGTCCAATGGACGAAGGGTTTCACTACTATAATGTGAATATCGATGGAGGTAAATTCAATGACCCCGGAGCACTCAATTTCTATGGCTCTGTCCGCTGGGAGAGCGGTATTGAAATCCCTGCACATGATCAGGACTTTTATGCGCTGAAAGATGTTCCTCATGGAAACGTTCAACAGATCCTCTTTCCATCAAAAAGCACAAATACTTCCCGCCGTGCATTTGTGTACACGCCTCCGGGATACGAGAAGAATCAGAAGGTTCGTTATCCGGTTCTCTACCTTCAGCATGGATGGGGTGAAGATGAAACTGCGTGGACCAACCAGGGACGCGCTCATTTGATCATGGACAACCTGATCGCTGAAGGAAAGATCAAACCTTTCATCATTGTCATGACTTATGGTATGACGAACGAGATCAAATGGGGTGGCCTTCGCGATTTCAAAATCGACGCTTTCCAAACTGTATTGGTAGACGAACTTATTCCATATGTCGATGCCAATTTCAGAACGCTTTCTGATCAGCCTAACCGCGCAATGGCTGGACTTTCAATGGGCGGAATGGAAACTAAAATGGTCACGCTGAACAAGCCTGATGTCTTCTCTCACTACGCATTGCTTAGCGGCGGTACCTACAAGCCGGAAGAGATCAAAGATAAGTCGAAAGTGAAACTCATCTTCTTGAGCTGTGGAAGCAAAGAACGTCCTGAAGGCATCAAGAGTGCAACGGAAGCTTTGAAGGGAGCCGGCTTCAACGCAGTGTCCTATATCTCTGAAGGAACAGCGCACGAGTTCCAAAGCTGGAGGCGTGCACTGTATCAGCTTGCACCGCTGCTGTTCAGGAAATAGACAACCAATACGCATATCATCTACCCTTAATAAAACTCCACTAAATAAACGATCACATCATGCTAGATAACCTCACTACAAATTTGAAGTTCGCCGCCCTCAGCGGTTTCCTCTTCATTTCTTCCATGGCTGTGGCACAGGATGGAACGATGTATCCAATGGATGCTCCTCCTGAGCCCAATGCAATTCCGTTGAACACAGGTGGTGTAGAAAACCAGCCTGCAAAGGAAACGTGGTTCCGTCAATGGGGCGATCCAATGGCTCGCAACATCACCAAAGCAACGCTGACGCCTTTTATTCCTAAAGCCGGTAAGGCAAACGGTGCTGCCGTCATTGTAGCGCCCGGAGGTGGTTTCCGTTGGTTGTCTATGGGCAACGAAGGCTGGGAAGTTGCGCAAGCGCTGAATGAGCGCGGTATAGCAGCATTCGTGCTTAAATATCGTCTTCATCCAACACCCGAATCGTTGGATGATTTTAAGGAAACAATGAACCGTACTTTTGCATCTGTAACACCTCGACCTGCGGATGCACCGAAGGAAGATGCGCCTCGTCCTCCGCGTCCTGATCTCTCAAACCAACTCGCCGATGCAGAAGCCGCGTACAAGATGATCATCAGCCGCGCGAAAGAATGGGGTGTTGATACTGCCCGCCTGGGTATGATTGGTTTCTCTGCAGGAGCCGGACTTACAATGCACAGCACGCTCAACTCTAAAGTTATGGATCTTGATTTCATCGGGATCATCTACGGGGGTATGGGCCCTGTTGAAGTGCCGAAGAATGCTCCTCCTATGTTTAACGCGATCGCGACAGATGACTTTCTTTTCGGTGGTCAGTTTGGCGTAGTTGAATCATGGTTCAAAGCCAAAGTTCCTGTAGAGCTTCACCTGTATCAAAATGGTGGTCATGGTTTCGGTCTTGGAAACCCTGATCGTACCAGCAACAAATGGTTCGATGCATTCATCCATTGGCTGGACGTGAATAAATTCCTCGTCAAAGGAAAGAAATAAGAACATCCTGTTTTCAAAACAAAAAACAGTCTTCAATTCGTGACGGCTCCGACAAGGACCGATAACGCCGATCGGGCCGTCACGAAAATTGAAGTATCTATTAACAATTCAGATCAATCCAAAACATAATGCAATCGTCGATGAGAAGAATTTACACATCAATCGTTTTACTGATGATAGGCGCCCTTTGCTGTACGACCCCTGCGTCTGCCCAGAATGCAGCGAATACCCCATCCGTTACCTCTAGAGTCGTAGAGGATGGAGGAACCGGCCCGTTCAAAGCAATAATGTTAACAGAATCTTCTCTGCCTACGCACACTGTATTCAAGCCGACAGACTTAAATGCTGCGACGAAGAAAGCAAAACTTCCGATTATCGTCTGGGGCAATGGGGCCTGCGCTAACTCTCCATGGGAACACGTTAATTTCTTATCGGAAGTTGCTTCTCACGGGTTCTTCGTCATTGCATTAGGTCCGATACCACAGGAAGGTGAGAAGACCCGCGACAGATCTACTTCTTCGCAGATGATTGACGCTATCGAATGGGCGATCAAACAGAGCAGCGATAAAACAAGTCCATACTTCGATAAAATTGACACCAAAAAAATTGCTATAAGCGGGATGTCCTGCGGAGGACTTCAGGCGCTTGAAAATGCTGGTGATCCCCGCATCTCTACGCTTGTAATCTGTAACAGTGGAATTCTTCCAACTCCAAATGGAGGAATGCCAGGGATGCCACAGGTAACCAAAGACCAGATTTCGAAGATTCACACACCAACTCTCTATCTTCTCGGTGGAGAATCCGATATCGCTTATAACAATGGTATGGATGATTTCAAACGCATCAACCATGTACCCGTGTTCGCAGCGAATATGGATGTTGGTCACGGGGGCACTTATGGAAGACCGCATGGAGGTGAATTTGCCACTGTAGCAACAGCATGGTTCAAATGGCAGCTGAAAAATGATAAAGAGGCCGGTAAGATGTTTACAGGAAACCCTCCAGGTCTGTCGAAAGATGCTAACTGGAAGGTAGATAGCAAGAATATTAAGTAAAATGGAGGTCATCCTTCATTATCAATTCTCTCAACATTAATTCACAAGCAACTCCTCTTCAATGAGACGTATCTTCACCACAAGTATCAACTACCTTATTATTGTCGGATTTCTGTTCCAAGCCTGTAGCAAGGATAACAAAGAACAGGAGTCGTCATCATCATCGGCTTCTTCTGTCAGGACGACGTTTGGAAATATCTCCGGCACAACCGAAGACAGTGTTCATATCTTCAAAGGGATTCCTTACGCCAGTGCGGAAAGGTTTATGCCCCCGCAGGATCCTGATAAATGGGATGGCGTTCGTGAATGTACCGAGTTCGGTCCTGTAGCAAAACAGGTTGTAGCTTGGATCAATGACTCCCTTATGAATGAAAAGGAGTTATTCAACCTCAATGTTTGGACAAAAGGAATTTCAGATGGAAAGAAAAGACCAGTGATGGTTTGGTTGCATGGAGGTGGTTTTCATGTTGGTAGCAGCAGCGACCCCATGACAGATGGAAAGGCCCTCGCAAAGAAAGGAGATGTTGTCGTTGTTTCAGTGAACCATCGACTCAACATACTTGGATTTCTGGATCTTTCTGGCGCGAACCCAAAGTATGCACAATCTGCGAACGCAGGTATTCTTGACGTTGTGAAATCCCTCGAATGGGTGAAGAACAACATAGAAAAATTCGGCGGTAATCCTGCCGACGTTACCATCTTCGGAGAATCGGGTGGAGGAGGGAAGGTCGGAACACTGTTATGCATGCCTTCGGCCAAAGGACTCTTTCACAAAGCGATTATCCAGAGCGGAACTCTTCTTAACGTAATGACAAAAGAGAAATCTCAAGCCCTGGGATTGGCTGTTCTGAAGAATCTTGGCGTCTCCCCGGATGAGGTGGAGAAGCTCGACACAGTTGACTATCACAGACTGGTGAAGGCAGGGAATGATGCAATTCAAGCGATCAATGGTCCCCGTATGCCGGGATCACCAACCATGTTTGGATTTGCTCCTTCCGCTGATGGAGAGACTCTTCTTCAGCAGCCATTTTCGCCAGGGTTTGCAAGCATCTCAAATGGTATTCCTATTATGATCGGAACAACTTTAAACGAGTTGGTTCGTACGGCTTACGGTGAGAAGGACCTCACACTCGAACAGGCAAAAGAGAGATTACGCAAACTTTACAAGGGACGGACAGACCAATTCGTTGCCCTGTATAAGAAAACGTATCCTGATTTTACACCACAAGACCTGGTTTCTATTGATACGACATTCCGGCCATTTACCATCCGAACTGCTGACGCGTGGGCTGCACAATCCAGCGCACCGGTTTATAGTTACTTCCTCGCATGGAAGAGTCCTGTTGATAACTATTCACGCGGATCGTTTCATGGACTGGACATTCCTCTTGCCTTCCTGAATCTTGAACTCAGATCCGACTGGACAGGAACTTCGGAAGAGGCCTGGGCGCTTGCAGATAAGATGAGCTCTGTATGGCTGAATTTTGCCAAGACGGGTAACCCTAACGTTGAAGGTAAACTACCACAGTGGGAGCCTTATACCGCAGCCAATGGCGCTACGATGTATTTTGACAATGAATGCAAGATCGTCAATAACCACGACAGGGAATTGATGCAGTTTATTAAACCTCTTAAATAACTCTCGGCAGTTTTGATCCGGAGGATGCTTATGTTTGTTCCGAAACAATAGTATCCTCCGGTTTGCCATTAAGGAGGTAGACATTTAGAAGAAGATGACAGAAATGAAAGCGTTGGTTTGTAGCGCGCCAGGAAAACTCGAATATCAAACGGTAACCCAACCGTCGGCTACGTCTGGCCGGGCGATCATTAAGATAAAACGCATCGGCGTATGCGGGACAGACCTTCACGCTTTTGAGGGAACTCAGCCTTTTCTAAGTTACCCCCGGATATTGGGTCATGAATTGTCAGGCGAACTGGTCTCGGCAGATGATTTGAACGGATTCAAAACCGGCGATATCGTTTCGTGCATTCCGTATTTCAACTGTGGCGACTGTTTTGCCTGTCGTACAGGAAAGCCAAACTGCTGTGTCAATATCAAAGTGTGCGGCGTTCACATTGACGGGGGGATGACTGAATATCTTTCTGTCCCTTCAGGATCTCTTCTTCAAAGCGAAGGTTTGTCATTGGATGCGATGGCGCTTGTTGAACCTCTTGCCATCGGCGCGCACGGAATCAGAAGGGCAGGAGTAAAGCCGGGTGAGTTCGTGGTAGTAGTGGGGGCTGGCCCGATTGGAATCGGCACAATGGAGTTTGCCCGGATTGCCGGGGCTAAAGTGATTGCAGTCGATATCAACGAACAACGCCTTTCATTTTGCCGACAACACCTGGATGTCGCGCACACCATTAATGCAGGTGAGAAAAATGTCTATGATCAGCTACTTGAAATAACGAATGGGGATATGGCATCCGTTGTAATCGACGCAACGGGCAACATCAACGCAATTCAGAATGCTTTTCAATATATGGGTCACGGTGGGAGATATGTCTTGATTGGTCTCCAACGCTCCAACATCGCTTTTAGTCATCCTGAATTTCATAAACGCGAAGGAACACTGATGAGTAGCAGGAACGCAACACGGCAAGACTTCCAGCATGTGATTTCTTCATTGAAAAATAAACTCGTCAGCCCGGAGACTTACATTACGCATCGCGCCAGCTTCGATGATGTTGCAGGGCAATTTGAAAACTGGCTTAATCCCGCGACAGGTGTGGTGAAAGCGATGATTGAATTATAAAAAAAGTGAAGACGCAGCGGCAGCAAAAATTATACTCCATGAAAAGAATAGCTCTCATTCTCGCCATCACGATTGTGATCACTGCACATGCTCAGGATAAGCAACCATTGAAGCTATGGTATAATACTCCTTCGGGAACAAAGTGGGAGAATGCCCTTCCGATAGGTAATGGTCATCTCGGAGCAATGATCTATGGAAACCCCGATGAGGAAATCGTCCAGTTGAATGAGCATACTGTCTGGAGTGGAAGTCCGAACCGAAACGATAATCCAGAGGCGTTGGCAGCTCTTCCGGAAATCAGGAAAATGATATTCGAGGGCCGTTACAAAGAGGCGGAACAACTTGTTGGTAAAACCATCATTACCACGAAGTCCCATGGCCAGATGTTCCAGCCTGTAGGCAATCTAAAACTCCGTTTCAAGGGTCATGAAAACCCTGCGAATTTATATCGTGATCTCGATCTGAGAACCGCCGTAGCCAAAGTGAGTTACAAAGTTGGTGATGTGGAATATGTTCGTGAGATGATTGCCTCCCTAACGGACAGGGTAATCGCAGTTCGCCTCACTGCAAGCAAAACAAAAAGTGTTTCGTTTTCCGCAGCATTTACTACACCGCAGCCGCGGGCGAAAGTATCTGCCCGAAGCAATGAATTGACCATCGAAGGTACTACAACAGATCATGAGAGTGTAGAAGGGAAAGTACGCTTTACTGCCATTTCAAGAATCAAAACAGAAGGCGGGAAACTAACAACCACAGATACATCAGTCGTGGTGACAGCAGCGAATGCGGTAACCATCTATATCTCGATAGGAACCAATTTCAACAATTACCTTGATATCAGCGGGGATAATCAGCAACGGGCAAAGAAGCATCTTGATCAAGCGTACACAAAATCATTTGATGCCCTAAAGAAATCACACATCTCTGAATATCAAAAATACTTCAACCGCGTCGAACTTGATCTTGGACCGTCCGTGGCAGCTGATATTCCAACAGATCAGCAACTAAAGAACTTCAGGGATACCAACGATCCCCAACTCGCAGTCGTGTACTTTCAGTACGGACGTTATCTTCTCATTTCGTCGTCTCAGCCGGGAGGACAACCAGCAAACCTCCAGGGGATCTGGAATACGTCAATGCGTCCGCCATGGGATAGCAAGTACACGATTAACATCAATGCACAAATGAATTACTGGCCCGCCGAGAAAACGAATCTGGCGGAGCTCCATGAACCATTCCTGAAAATGGTGAAGGAACTTTCCGAGGCTGGCGAGGAAACAGCTCGTGTGATGTATGGTGCGCGCGGGTGGGTTGCCCACCACAACAGTGATATCTGGCGTGTAACGGGTGCGATAGACGGTGCTTTCTGGGGATGCTGGAACGGCAGCGCAGGATGGTTGAGTCAACATCTTTGGGAACATTATCTTTACGGTGGTGACAAAAAATTCCTTGAGTCTGTATATCCTATCCTGAAAGGCGCTGCACTGTTTTATGTTGACTTCCTGGTGCAGCATCCGAAACACCCATGGCTCGTCGTAAACCCGGGAATGTCGCCGGAGAATGCACCGCAAGCTCATGAAGGGACTTCCCTCGATGCAGGTGCCACTATGGATAATCAAATTGTATTCGATATTTTCAGTACGACCATTCGCGCTTCCGAACTTCTCAATCGGGACAAAGCATTTGCAGATACCCTTAGGGCTATGCGCAAACAGCTCCCGCCAATGCAAGTTGGGCAACACGGCCAATTGCAGGAATGGCTCGACGATATTGACGATCCAAAAGACGAGCACAGGCACATTTCGCATTTGTATGGGTTATATCCATCCAATCAGATTTCACCTTACCGTACGCCGCAACTTCACGCTGCATCAGGTACGACACTAACCCATCGCGGTGATATTTCCACCGGTTGGAGCATGGGGTGGAAGGTCAATTGGTGGGCACGCATGCTCGACGGAAATCACGCCTATAAACTTATCAGAGATCAGCTGACTCCTGTAGGAACAAACCCTGGCGGCGGCGGAACTTATAATAATTTATTCGATGCACATCCGCCCTTTCAGATTGACGGCAATTTCGGATGTACTTCCGGTGTTGCAGAGATGTTGTTGCAGAGTGCAGATGGCAGCGTCCACATCCTTCCGGCGATCCCTGACCGATGGCGGTCCGGCGTTGTAACCGGTTTGCGCGCAAGAGGTGGATTTGAAATCGCTCAGTTGGAATGGAAGAACGGAGTCGTTACAAAGCTTGTAGTGAAATCTCGTCTCGGGGGAAATCTCCGCCTTCGTGTCCCTAATGAACTCAAGTCAAGTGATGGCAACAACCTGGCAAATGCAAGTGGTGTCAATCAGAATGAATTTTTCTTTCTGGATGAAACACCCGATGCCATTGTGTCACCTAAAGCCAATGTCATCAACCTGAACATCGAAGAAACTTTCCTCTACGACGTTCCCACTTCACCAGGAATGACATATACTTTTCTGCGCACCGCCCGTTAGTCAGAGGACAATTTACTGCTTCAGTTTACCTTTTCATTCTCGAAATCGGACATCAAACAAAGTCCGAATTCAACCCATGGGCTATCTCGCACCGCAATCTGCGTTCTGTCGAAAAAGTACTTCTCTTTGTTCAAAAATTGAAACACGTTTTCCCACTTAAGAGGCGATTTTAGCGGAATGCTATCATCCGGAAAGTGTCCGCATGGATCGCAATCCGAACTAAACGCCCGGGCCCTGGAAGACAACAAAAAACCGAACGTTAATTGAATCTTAATACTACAGCCAATAAAATTAAAACAGCATGGAGTTTTTGACTACAAATCCACCGATAGGGGTGGGAATCAAAATCAAGAAGGACAGTTACGAGGAGATCAGGAATGCTATGCTCGACGAATTAGCGAAGGCGAAGGGCCTTACGGCAGACGATCTTTTCAGTATTCTTCATGAACGATTTACCGACAAATTCGGCGATCATACAGGATGGTATCTCTACCACGTCAAACTGGATCTCGAGGCAGGATCTGAAATACGGATTCAGCAGGTTAGAAATAAGCGGACCCGAAGATCAGTAATTCATCTTAACAAAAAAAAGGTTCGCTAGCGGTGCATCTTTTCTCATTCTGAAACCGCTTATCAACGATATTGCACCTTCGTTTTGAAGGGCATCTAATAATCGAACTCATAACCACCAACAATAATGACCAGGATCTCAACCATTCTACTTCTTTTTGTGTGCGGGTGTTTTGCCACGTTCAGTGCGCACGCCCAGTCGACCACAATTACAAATCCAATACTCGCAGGTTTCTATCCAGACCCAAGCGTGTTGAAAGTTGGAAGTGATTACTACCTGATACACTCTACATTTGCTTATTTCCCAGGGCTGCCGATCTTTCACAGCAAAGACCTCAAGAACTGGAAGCAAATCGGAAATGTGATCAGCAGACCATCACAAATGAATTTCATGGGACATGGTACTTCCCGCGGATTGTTTGCTCCATCTATCAGCTATAACAATGGGACGTATTACGTGGTATGTACCCTCATCGACAGAGGAGGAAACTTTGTGGTTACCGCGAAAGATCCCGCTGGTCCTTGGAGTGATCCTACTTACCTGCACGAAGTAAGAGGGATTGATCCTTCCATCTTCTTTGATGATGATGGAAAAGCATACATCATGTTCAACAGCGACGCTCCGGACGACAAACCTTTATACCCCGGTCACAGGACTATCAAAATGTTTGAGTTCGATCCCATCAATCTAAAAGTAGTGGGAGAACAAAAGATCCTGGTCAATGGCGGTGTCGACCTTTCAAAGAAACCGGTTTGGATCGAAGCACCACACATATGGAAAGCTAATGGCTGGTATTTCTTATACGCCGCTGAAGGTGGAACTTCTGTCAACCACTCCGAGGTTATTCTGCGCAGCAAGGACGTATGGGGTCCTTATGTTCCCTATGAAAAGAATCCTATCCTTACGCAACGTCATCTTCCTGAAGACAGGAAGGATCCTATCACATCAGCAGGACATGCTCAGTTCGTAGAAGGACCTGATGGAAAAATGTATGCAGTGTATCTGGCGGTTCGTCCTTATCGCGGTAACTATTATAATACAGGAAGAGAAACATTCATCTCTCCTGTGGAATGGATCGACGGATGGCCAGTCATTGAACCTAACAATGAGGTGATCCCATATCAATTCACTGTGAACTACCCTGAAGTGAAGCTGGAAAATGCACCTCCTCAGAATGGCAACTTCGGGTATACGCTCACATTCGAAAAAGAATTGGATCCTGCACTTTTGTTCCTGAGAACGGTAGACAGCAGCTCATTCAGCCTAAGCAAAGCTAAGGGACTAACGATGAAGCTAAAGCCTGAAACAATTATGGAAAAGGGGAATCCTTCTTTCATTGGAAAACGTCAACAGCATATTTATTGCAGTGCAGAAATATCTGTTGATTTTTCTACAAAGGCGGAAAATGAAAAAGCGGGGTTGGTGGCTTTCCAGGGAGAAAAGAACTTCTATTACCTGTGCAAGTCCATTGCTGCAGGGAAGAATGTAATTCAGCTTTACAAGTGCGATGCCCAGGGAAAGAAGATGGAGCTGATGGCACAGGCCAATGTTGGATCAGGTCCTGCCCTTCTGCGCATCATCGCTGAGGGAGAGCAGTATAGCTTCCACTACGCGTCAAAACCAGGTCAATGGAAATTGTTGAAAGATAAGGTCGATGGAACATACCTCAGTACTGAAGTAGCCGGTGGATTCATTGGAGCCTTGTTCGCGATGTACGCTACATCTGAAGGAAAAGAAACTTCCAACAGCGCGTCATTCCAGTACCTGAAGTACGAAGGCAAAGACCCGATGTATAAGTAACCGAAAGGTTGGACGCAGATCAGCGGTGTATCCTGCGTCCAGATTAACGACATCGAAAGATGTCGCATTTATGCTAGCCGGGGGAATCTTAAAAATGTAAATTACATGAAAAGATTTCCTTGGCTGGCATTAATACTTTTGTACCACACCCTGCATTGCGGCAATTCGTTTTTGGCTTGTCCGCCATTGACGTAAATCTTCCGCCGGAATTTCAGAATGCAGTAACTCCCTATCCGCCAACACCTCTCCAATCCATCATCTTTTACCTTGCTAATCCTGTGCGCATGCAGAAGGATGGAATGGATTCTTTCGAAGAGCAGCCATCAATAATCGTCATTGGGCCGCAATACACACGCGTGAATATTCAGGTCGCCACAAGACTAAAAGCCATCCGCGTTGATTTCAAACCAGGAGGTCTCCACCGTTTAGTCGGCATCCCGATGTCAGAACTGTTCGACCGCGGAATCCCTGCAGACCTGATCTTCGGAAACTCAATAAAGGATCTGAATGGGAGACTGCTCAACTCCACTGATCTTGTCGAATCGTTCAACCTCATTCAGAATTTCCTTCTTTCAAAAATGTCTATAAATGATGGCCCGGTCAGGTTCGAGTTCGCCATCCAAAAGCTGATCAACGCCGACGGCAATCTTCCCATAGAGAAAGTTGCCGACCTCGCCTGCATGAGTATACGGCAGTTTGAAAGATTGTGTCAGGTTCGTATCGGCATGAGTCCAAAATCTTTTGCCCGTATCATTCGATTCTCAAAAGCGTATCGAATCAGGGAGAGCCATCCAGACCTGAGCTGGATCTCAATAGCACACCACGCCGGATACTTCGACCAGATGCATTTGATCCGGGACTTTAAACAATTCACCGGCACTACTCCTTCATTCATTGATCAGACTCTTAGAGATACACCGTTGCGCATGCAGGCAAAGATTCTCTAAGGACAATGTCGGATCTGTACTATTCTTTATCTTAAGAGCGATAGGATATTGCATCAGAACCAAAAAGCTCTATTATGAAGAAGACTACCATTCTGCTGATCCTGGTAAACGTCGCTACTGCTCAGCTCTGTGCTCAATCCCTTGACGGACTAGGTCGAATCAAAGAATCCGATATCTATTACAGTAAAGGGTTCGAACTCCGCGCGCACAAAATTGAATCTCTAATCAGCAATGCTGTTCATTTCTATAATGTACAACTTAACTTTAGACCAAAAGTAACAGTGCTGGTATTGAATGAAAAAGACTGGCATGAGCATACATCCATGCCAGTCTATGGAATGCCGCATTATAACCATGATAGTACACTAGTCGTTGCTGCGACAAACAATCCGATGTGGAAAGCATTCCTTCCAGATCTGAAACAACTTCCCGCGACGTTAGCAAAGAAAGTAAGAGAGACGTATACTAATGAGAATGGTGAACTGACGATGGAAAGCTTCTTCGATCTGCTGGCTCTTCATGAACTGGGACATGCTTATCACATCCAGAAAGGCCTTAACGTCCAGCGGAAATGGATGGGGGAGTTGTTCTGCAACATATTCCTCCATACTTATGTCGCTGAACGCGCGCCACGATTACTGGACGCGCTTGTCGTTTTCCCTGAGATGGTAGTAAGTATGGGAGGCTCCTCTTTCAGATTTCGTACCCTTGATGAGTTCGAAACAAATTATGACCTCCTTGGACAGAATTATCCGACAAACTATGGATGGTACCAGTGCAGATTTCACATGGCTGCCGGAAAAATATATGATAACCATGGAGCTGATGCGATTCACAGGTTATGGGATTCACTCCATGCAAAAGAACCCATCGCTGATGATGCCGTACTCGCTGAGAAACTGAGAAAAGAAGTAAACCCTGCCATCAGTGACTTCATGTTGAAATGGTAAACAATGATCAGGAAACTCTCTCGATCATTGTTTACTTATATATTTAATTCTTTCCACTGATGAGCTTACGGAGAGTTTCATTCCTCAACCACAATGATCCCCATGCAAGTATCGCGAGATAGACGGGGAACAAAATGTGCGAGAATAACGGATTGTCCATACGCACGTGCGTGGCGATTGCCCCGCCGAAATACCCTGTCAGAAGGATGGCGCCGAGAATTTGTGTACGGGGTATTGCAAAAAGGATAATGGACGTCAACCCCAGCACACCCATGATGGGAAGGTGGTGCGCCTGAAAGCCTAGCTCCTCCGTTGATGTGACCACGGTCTCGTTCGCAACGAATTTGAAGATGCTGTCCATCAGCATGAACGCAATGACGAGTCCGGACATGATTCGTGCAGTCCACAATTTTGCTTTAGAGGTGGAAACTGTCACAGATGATTGGATATCTGATGTTGTTGTCATAATGTTTTCGTTTGAGTTAAAGATTGCGTGTTGATATATCAAAGGTAACAGTCCAATTGAATGCGTAAGGTGTCAATTGCGGCGACATGAGGGCAAAATGCGACTCTTTCGATGGACAGCATGAGTTTCGCATGATTACGGTTATTCGGGAAGAAGACGAACTATGATAGCATCTCTTGCGTTCATGGATCCAACGGCGTATATTTTATAGCTCCGTAATCTGCTACTATTATGAAGAAGATAGGATTTCTGTCCTTCGGACATTGGGCGAATCGCCATGGGTACCAAACCCGCACAGCCAGTGATACCTTATTACAATCGATTGATCTTGCTGTCGCCGCGGAGGAGATCGGATTAGACGGGGCATACTTCCGTGTTCACCATTTCGCCGCTCAGCTTGCATCTCCCTTTCCTTTGCTCGCAGCCATCGGTGCTAAGACAAGCACAATCGAGATTGGTACGGGGGTCATTGATATGCGATACGAAAACCCGTTGTACATGGTGGAGACAGCGGGCGCAGCTGACCTCATCTCAGGGGGAAGATTACAACTCGGAATCAGCAGAGGTTCTCCGGAACAAGTCATCGACGGGTGGCGCTATTTTGGTCATGAACCCATTGAAGGAGAAACTGATGCAGACATGGGTCGCAGGAAAGCGATGGAATTTCTTTCCAGGCTTGACGGAGTAGGATTCGCCAAACCTAATCCATTCCCAATGTTTCCAAATCCTCCGGGCCTGCTCAGACTTGAGCCTCATTCCGATGGATTACGGGAACGAATCTGGTGGGGTGCCGCCTCAAACGCAACTGCTGTGTGGGCCGCAGAGAAGGGTATGAACCTCCAGAGCTCGACATTGAAGTTTGATGAAAGTGGTAAACCTTTCCATGTACAGCAGGCAGAACAAATCCGCTTGTACAAAGAAGCCTGGAAAAAGGCGGGACACTCACGCGAACCAAGAGTATCGGTGAGCCGCTCAATATTCGCTTTGGTCACGGATGAAGACAGGTACCTGTTCGGGCAGGAGGCGAATCGAACAGATCAGTTCGGTATCATCGAAGCTGACAGAAGAGCAATTTTCGGAAGAAGTTATGCGGCGGAGCCGGATCAGCTGATCAAAGAGTTATCAGCAGACGAAGCAATTGCCGAGGCTGATACACTTCTGCTCACGATCCCCAATACGCTTGGCGTAGAATATAACGTTCACGTGCTCTCATCGATATTGAAACACGTCGCACCAGAATTAGGTTGGCGATAGATTTAGAAGTAAGACCAGTCAGTCAATGCCATTGAGAAACACTCTCAGTGGCATTTTCTTTTTCAATCGACTTCATATTATCAGCTCGATCTGGAAATTGGACGTACGGCAGAGATTGTTGCTTGCCTTTTGGCATATTATACGATAATTTCGGCCAACCAAAAACCACCATGGTAACAGCCAAATAATGGTCATTGCAAACATTCTCGCGTTCGCAATCCTGCTTCTTATACTTGTCACGGCAATAAAGAACCGCATCTTATTCTGGTTCATCATCCCTCTACTCACCATTGTTCTTATCCTCCAGTTTTCGTCGGTACTGATCGGTGATGGATTTGTCAACTACAAGTTCATTACCCACTTCAACGGCCGCGACATCCGCGCCATGGCGGATATGTTCTTCACCAGAGTGTTGCTGGTCTGCGTAGTCGCCGTCATCTTTGTTTTCCTCCTTTACAAAATAAGCGGCAAATTCGAATCCTTTGTCCTCTACTCAAACAGAAAACTTCGTTACCTCGTCGTGGCATTATGCATTGTCGTCATGTGCCTCAACTCTGGGATGCTCTATTCAACGTATATCATATTCAAGATCTATACTGCCGACACATCTTCGTTTGAAAGTGCGCGCCTTCGGCTTGGGATGGATCCCTATGTAATCACCGATGACATTGAAGCCACTAAAGGAAAGAATATCATTATCCTTTCAATCGAATCACTTGAGGCCGGGTTCCTTTCAGAAAAATACGCCGACCTTACACCAAACATCAGAGCCTTACGCGACAAATGGAACTACACGGATATGCGTCAGGTACGGGGCTGCGGTTGGACCAGCGCCTCTTTGTACGCCCTTCTTACAGGCCTCCCTGCATACTTCAAGGGTGAAGGAAATTCATATTTTCAGAATGCGTACGGGAGTAAGATTACCAGCCTCGGTGACATCCTGCACAAAGCCGGATATGACATGACGTTCTACATCGGTGATGCAGATTTTGCAGGTACTAACGATTTATTGAGCTCCTTTAACATCACAGATGTCGTCGATAGAAAAAACATGGAGGAGAGGTACGGCGCAGAACTAGCCGCCGCGCGGGATAAGGACCTCTTCTATGCTGTAAAAAAAGAACTCATCAGAAAAAAGGAAGCCGGCAACTCATCTCCATTTGCGCTATTCATTTCTACTGTGGATACGCATCATCCTGACGGTATTCGCGATGACAGATTTGCAGGAGTGCTCTCTGAACGCGCGACCAATCTCGAATTCATGGTGTCTGCAATAGACCGGATGGTCGCAGAATTTGTTCGCTTTGTAGAAGAAGAAGGCTTTCTTGAGAATACAAGCATCTTCATTTTTCCAGATCACCTGAAGATGGGTGACGCCTCATTGTTTAATGGAACAGGGGAGAGGAACTTATACCTGCTTTCAAATTCTGTTGCCGATAATACATCTGATCCGAAGCCCTCGAACTTTTCTCAGCTTGATCTTCCAGGGACAATTCTTAAAACAGCACACGTAGAACACAACGTCAAATTTCTCAGTGACTACGTTGACAAAAGCACAGACATTGACCACTTCGTGCGCGACAACATTACACTTATCACCGGGCTTAACACCGCGGGTCTGTTAAGAACGGAAATTTGGTCCGATGAAATGATTATTGCCACGACCTCGAACGGCGCGCAGATCCGCTTCGGTGGTAACGAACATAATATATCGCGCGACACTCTCTCCAACTTCATCACAAGAATGACGTTCAGCAATGAGATGCGGCTTCTCACAACGGAAGTATTACCTGCAAGCAAGAAGTTTCCATTACTCCCTCCGGATCAGGTCGCCGTGGACGTATCTTTCGGCAACAACATGATCATGGGCCTGCTCCATCGACAAGGGCGCCAACCCATGTTGAAGACTGATGCTTCACTGATATCGTTTCGCCAGTCCGACATCACTTTGCTCGCAGACCTCCCGTTTAGAACTGAATCCCGTAGCGCATCAACCTTCACGTTTACGGGTCGCGACGCAATTGAAATTCACTCTTCAGAGGAACCCTATACAGAATATGCAATCCAGGTGCCCTACGATGTCGTTGGCGGTTTCATCGAATTAGAGTATTCAACAAAAGGCGAAGCGAATCCCTTTGTCATTCTTCACAGTCAGCCATACGAAGCCCGATCTCTCGCTGTGCATGACAACATTCCTCCCTCTGCAGAGCGAAATGTTGTACGTCTGCCTATCACCAAAGAAGTGAGCAATTCATTAATGATCTTCAGAAACTGGTCAGGCAAGGGTTCATTTACTGTGTTCCGATATAATATTTTGGGAGTGGGCTACCCGAATGATTACAGATTTACAAATAGAAGTGGCAATGCGTCGGAGTATGCCACGCAAACCGATCGGTTCATCGCCCACGCCGGCGGAAGCGTCAATGGCGACAAATACACCAATTCACTTGAAGCGCTTGATTACAACTACGCCCGCGGTTTTCGATTATTTGAACTCGATATTGTCGAAACTTCAGACGGGAAGTTCGTTGCCGCTCATGACTGGGATTTCTGGGCCCGTGTCACTTCATACCAAGGTTCGATGCCTGTTTCAGAAAAGGAATTCCTCGAACGGAAGATTCTGGGCAGGTACACACCACTGAACATGAATCGGATCAACGAATGGTTCACTGCCCATCCTGATGCAATACTCGTCACCGATAAGGTGAACACCCCGAAGAAATTCGCGGCGGCCTTCGTGGATAAAAAGCGGCTCATGATGGAGTTGTTCTCTCTGGATGCAATTAAGGAAGCCGTCTCTGCCGGTGTTTCTACGGCCATAATGAATGAAGATGTCTTGGCTCAGTTGAGCGGCGACCGCATAGCCACGCTGACGAAGCTTGGCGTGAAGGGTGTCGCCTTATCCCGCGGTGCTATCGCCCGTGAACTTGAACTTCTCAGGCTTCTAAAGAGAAACGGAATCAAGGCCTATGTGTTCCATGTCAACTTTGAGGAAGGAAAAGACGAGAGATATGTCGTTGACTTCGAACTTGATCATGTGTACGGCC